>NZ_HF986808.1:0-22998 GCF_000431195.1 Prevotella sp. CAG:255
ACATCTCGCAAAAATGGGCTTTTTAAGGGACGACTACTTAAATTTCCCTTTATCCACAAAATACGTAATGGCAGCAAGCATTATGCCGGCCGCTATCTCGACGGAAAGGCCTATTATTACTACGACGAGCGTGCCGACGGCCGCGTTTACGAAGGCAGCTTCTATTATCTGGGCAAATATTACTACCACCCTCACGGCAAGACGACCGACTATGTCAGCGGCACCTATCTGCACAGCAGCAAACATGGCCGCTGGAAGTTCCATCATAAGCGCCATGGTTCCAACAAGCTGCTCTACGTCGACTATTTCGAGGGCCGTCACAATGGCATCTATAAGTATAAGTCATCCGGCAAGAACGGCAGAAATGGCGTTGACAATCTTCTCTTTGTGGAAATGAGCGACGGTCATCCCTGTGGTGCCATAAACGGTCATTTCTCCGGCGAGATCTTCACCGGCCGCTGTGATGCCGAAGGCCGTCCCGACAGCACATGGACCATGGATCTTTCGCATACACCGGAGTGCCGCATCGACTATGAAGTATGGGATCACGGCCATCTCATTGAGTCATACACTATGGACCTCACAACCGGTACCAGAAAGTCTAACGACAACAGCATACTGGCCTTCCTCAGAAGTTTCGTCTATTACGAGTGTCTCCCCATGGAGCGCCTCATCACTAAAGGCTCCATCGCTTGGCGCGGCAACTTCAAGACGGAAGAGGAAAAAAGAGAATAGCAGCCCAGGCGAAAAGAACCAACAAAGCACATGGATTTTTCACTCTTCACTTTTCACTCTTCACTTCCGTCAGGCGTTTTTCATTTTTAATTCACCCTGTTATAGGGTGGTAACCTGCTCTATAAACTCCTTACGCGCGCGCCCGAGGAATATAAGTGTTAATAGTTAGAGTAGTTATTGCTTACTAAGATGAGCTAGGAGTTAGAGTCAATAGCAAACGCAGTACTTGCGAAAAGATCCAGCAAAGTATTTGGATTTTTCACTCTAAATTCCGCCAGGCATTTTTCACTTTTAATTTTTCATTTTTAATTCACCCAGTTATAGGGTGGTAACCTTCTCTATAAACTCCTTACGCGCGCGCCCGAGGAATATAAGTGTTAATATCCATTTTGGATGACACAAAAAACAAATATTATATAAAAGTTACGAAACCTACTTACCACCCTATCACACCCTAATGCCTGTTTTGTCGTAATTTCGGAACTATTATCTGGTGTAAGGCGTTGATAATAAATGATATAAGATAATGCGTGATGATGAGGCGTATACCACTGCAACCTTATAGGCAAGGTTGTCACTTTTATGCGAAAACATGCCTAAAAAAGCGAGTAAAAAAAACGTTAACAATGTTAATATCCAAATTTTGGATGACAAAAAATTAACATTCATTATATGTTGAAAATCGACTAAAATGTGCAAAAACGTGATAAGGTTACAATAAGGTGATTATGCCCTAGATATGTAAAGATAAACTATTAAGAATAGAGGTAAAAAGAAGGACAGATGCAGAATCCGGATAGGAGTTAAAGAAGTTAAAGTAGTTATAGGAGTTAGAGTCAATAGCAAACATAGTGCTTGCGAAAAGATCCAACAAAGCGATTGGGTTTTTCACTCTTCACTCTTAACTCTTCACTTCCGTCAGGCGTTTTTCACTTTTAATTTTTCATTTTTAACTCACGCAGTGACAGGGTTACCACCTACTTTATAAACTTTTTATATTATATACGCGCAAAAAAATAAAATGAATATATATACATGCCGATAATTTATTTTATCGCATATATATAAAAAGTTTTGAAAACAGCTTACCACCCTATCACTCTTACAGTGCTCCGGAAGGCAGAAAATGGCATAAGAAACAAACGTAACATACATATATACAGCGACTTACATCTGTGCGGCTATCCTTTAACAGAACACTGCAGGCTTTAATCACTACCTGTAGCAAAAAACGCGAAAAAGTCCAAATCTTTTTTGAAATAAAAAAATAAAACCGAAAAATAAAATGTAAATATTTATTTTCAAAATCTTTTTCAAAACCGAAAAAAGATTTTCTGATATAGAACAATAAATGTTACATAACAAACAAAATATATACAACCTTACCACAAGGTGATTATGCTCTTGATATGTAAAGATAAATTACTAAGAGCAGGAGTAAACAACGAAGTTATGATAATAATCCACAAAACACATGGCTTAACTTCATAACTCCCGAAAAGCAATTATTTCTATATAGAAAATCATTGTTTTTCCCCTCAAAACTCACTGAGTTTTACCTCGCAAATCAATACAATAAATAACAAATTACATGAAAGGAATTGTATTAGCCGGTGGCAGCGGTACACGTATTGCTTCATACATTGGATACGCCCAAATATCTTATAAAGCATCATGCTTTTTAATAATGACTATAATGGTATAAATACCATAAATCTGGTAAATTAAAAATACAATAATATCAAAATCTAATAATCATGGACTTGGTTAATAATGTATTTGAACTTCGCAGGAAGTTTATGATAATTGGCCTTACTGGCCGTACTGGTAGTGGTTGTACGACCATTGCCAATTTATTAAAAGAAGGTTTTAACAAAATATTTCCACCCATACCCAAAGTCGATCATGATGGAATTGACAATGATGCAAGAAAATACAAGATTGAATATACATTTCTTAAGAAAGTATGGGATACATCGAAATACTCTTTTCAAGTAATAAAAGCTAGTGATATAATATTTTATTATGTATTAAAAGAAGGTTTTGACAGTTTTATTGACTCAATAGGATGTGATCCGAATAAAAATCAGAATATAGATGATAGTAAAAAGGAACAGTTAAGAAAAATTCTTGGAGAAGAAATAAAATCAGATTTTGAGGCTAACTGTAAGATAGTGAATGATATAGATGCTTATTTAGATTCTGAAAAATATAGGAACATATCTTTAAAAGATTCTGGTGCATATAATGAAGCGAATAATTATTGGAAGTTTATTAATGAAGATATTCCGGCTTTTAGAGAGAAAGTTATGAAACTAATTCTGGAAAATCTTCCGGAACTCCATACAAGTCAATTTCAATATTGGGGCAACAATATCAGAAAATATGGTTCCATAAAACAAGAGGAGGAATCATCTGATCCGTCTGGATTAGCCAGAACAATTAATAAAATAATAAAAATGCGCAGGAAAATGTTGGATACAGATAAACTTCCGGCATTTTTCATAATTGATACATTACGCAATCCTTACGAAGTATTATACTTTCGTGAAAGATATTCTGCTTTTTATTTAATGTCAATAACAACAAGCAATAATAATAGACAGAGAAATTTAGTTGCTGCCAATTATCGAAAATCTGAAATTGAAAAGATTGATGAAATTGAATATCCAAATAAGCGTAAAGATATAAACGAATCATACAACACTCAGGACGTTCAAAAATGTATTGAATTGTCAGACATTCATATAGCACACAATAATGAACCAATAGAACACAATAGTAATCTAAAACGCCAATTAATACATATTATATCGTTAATACTACATCCTGGATTAGTACAGCCTACACATGAAGAAAGAATAATGCAAATTGCTAACACGGCAAAATATAATTCAGGTTGTATATCAAGACAAGTAGGAGCTGTTGTTACTGACAAGAACTACTCAGTAAAAGCAATTGGATGGAATACTGTTGCTAAAGGTCAAACACCATGCTCGCTAAGGTCTCTTGAAGATTTATATAATTTAAACGACTTATCTGCATTTAGTGAATATGAAAAAAATGATGATAGATTTAGGACTTTCGTAAAAGATACATATAAAAAATATAGTTGCGTAAAAGGCAATTTAAATGGTGTACCTTTAGCTTTCTGCTTTAAAGATTTTTATATTGGACTTATTCAAGAGAAAAATCAAGTATATACGCGCTCTTTACATGCTGAAGAAAATGCATTTCTACAACTTGCAAAATATGGCTCTGAAGGCATTGAAGGAGGGTATCTTTTTACTACTGCAAGTCCATGCGAGCTTTGTGCAAAAAAAGCATATCAACTTGGTATTACCAAGATATTTTATATCGATATTTATCCTGGTATATCATTTCAGCATATAATTAACGTTGGCGACAGAAAGATAGAGCTTATTCAATTTAGCGGTATTATAGGAAGAGCTTATGATGCACTATATAATCCATTTTTTGCTCTTAAAGATGAAATTGAATATACTACCAAGGTTAATGTTAAAAAGAACAACTCAGAAAAGCGCATTTCTAAAAGTGACGATGCAGAAAAAATTAAGAATAAAAATTAGAACGTTATGTCCATACATATTAAAACCCCAATAGGTGCAACCCTCCTTTATAAAAAAATTGTTAACTCTATAAAGTCTAATCAAATAGATACATGGATATTAGATGATGACGGAGATTTCACACACACACCTCTACAATGGCGGAACCAAGCTTGGTTAAAATACTATACTAATGGTGATGAATTAATTTTTGGTATATTATCACGAAGAGATATAAAGATGTCAAAATTAACATATGGAGTATATCATGGTAGATTTTCTGAAATGCTCCTTACACATTTTGACAATGAAATAACATCAATACAGTTAACATCGCTTCCAGATGATTATGACAATATCTAAATAAGAGTAAAAAATGATATTAAAAAGTACGTTTTAATATTCTCGTTAATAAACATTTTAACAGAACATCAACATTAATATCATTAAACTATCTCAGAAATTAATATCACCCTTACATACTTCATAATCAGACAATAATTTATGAATGACACGAAAGAATTATTACTTCAAATACATTATTATTTAAAGAAAGACAATACTCATAATGTTAACGCCTTTCTTCATAATAGATATGAATCATACCTGCTTCATGAGATACAGGAAATATCAAAAATTGCAGGCTATGAAGATTTTGAAGTAAAACTCTATCCAAGCCAAGAAGGTGGTTTGATTGATAACCTAAAGATAATTCTTGGAAATAATATAGTTTCTTCATTATTCACTACATTATTGGATACTTTTCTAAGTCATAAATATGCTGCTGCCGTTAGTAAAAACGAGGATAGCAAAAATCTTATCGAAGCAGCTACAGCCCTAAAGAATGGCAACTTCACAAAAGAAGAGGCAGAAATATTGACAGAAGACAATGACAAATTAGCAAGATTTGCCAGTTGTTATTATAAAAATGTACAAAAAGATGACTCTATCACAAAAATAAAAACGACATTGACTGATAGCAGCACACAAAGGCAACTTGTAAATAACGTTATTGAAAGAAAAGACTTCGATTCACATATTATTTCTAATAATGATAAAGTAACAGATAAAATACTTTCAACAACTATAATCGTCATTTCTCCTGTACTTGTTAATATAAAATCCGTAAAATGGAAAGGTAAATACAACGGGGAGAATATCACATTCACGATAAAAGATGATGACTTTATAACACAGGTTATGAATCGTGAGGTAAAATTTGACGCAGGAACGACATTAACGTGCGATTTAATTATCGATCAAAAAATTACAACTTTTAGAAACAGAAAGAAAATAAAATGCACTTACACTGTTTCTAAGGTTCATTCATGGGCTGACGGTAGTCATCTTCAAATAGGTGATAAAAAATACGCAAACATAAAAGAATAAAATGACCCAGTATAAAGCTTAAAAATGCAATGGTATTTAATTTTTAACTTGTAACAATTCATTTCCGCTAAAACGTTTAACTTTTAATTTTTAATTAATAATTGCGCAAGCCCGATTGTACTTTGCGCCTATTTTATACTAAATAATGACTGATACTACACAAAATAACAAAAGAATAGCAAAAAATACATTATTGTTGTATTTTAGAATGCTACTTACAATGGCAATCACTCTTTACACATCACGTGTCGTATTATCAGCACTCGGTGAAGTTGATTTTGGTATATACAATGTTGTTGGAGGATTTGTTACAATGTTCACCGTAATTAGCGGTGCGATGACGACAGCTACGCAAAGATTTTTATCTTTTGAAATAGGTAAGAAAGAAAAAGGTAATGTAAGATCAATGTTCTCAACAGCTGTGATGATTCATCTGATATTAGGTGGAATAATTTTAATTTTGGCTGAAACATTAGGAACTTGGTTTTTAAACACCCACATGAATTTTCCTGCAAACCGTTATGTTGCAGCAAACTGGGTGTTTCAGTTTTCTTTATTAACGTTTATAATTAATGTAGTGAGTGTTCCTTACAATGCTGCAATTATAGCTTATGAAAAGATGAAAGCATTTGCTTATGTCAGCATTGTAGAAGTAACATTAAAGTTGTTAATAGTTTATTTAATTATTATTTCTCCTATTGACAAATTAATTCTTTATGCTATATTACTTGCACTTATTGCTGTTACAATCAGAATCATATATGGAATTTATGCTAAACGAAATTTTCCTGATTGTGTCTTCGACTGGAAGTGGAATAAAGAGTATGGCAAAAATGTAATGTCTTTTGTAAGTTGGAATCTTATTGGTTCATTAGCTGGCGTGGCGAAAGAGCAAGGTATCAATGTACTTTTAAATATCTTTTTTGGGGCAGCTGTTAATGCAGCCAGAGGTATAGCATATCAAGTTTCAAATGCAATGAACGGTTTTGTTAATAATTTTCAATTGGCAATGAATCCACAGATTGTTAAATCTTATGCATCCAATGAAAAACATGATATGTTTAAATTAGTTTTTAGAGGAAGTAAATTGTCATTTCTACTTTTATTAACTATGTCTCTACCAATAGTATTGGAAGCTCCTTTCATTCTTGAAATTTGGCTAAAAAATGTGCCCGAATATACAGTTATATTTCTGAGACTCGTATTGATAACAGCATTGATAGATTCATTATCTGGTACATTAATTACATCAATGCATGCTTCGGGTAAAGTGAGAGATTATCAAATAATTGTAGGAGGAATATCGTTATTAACATTACCAATTGCATATTTGTTTTTAAAGATTGGGTATCCACCTTATTCAGCAATGCTTGTGGGAATTTTTATTTCTATTGCATGTCATTTTGCAAGACTAATACTTCTGAACAAAACAATAGGTTTACCAATTACAATGTTCATTAAAACTGTAACCATACGTGTTTTCATAATTTCTATTCTTTCATTAATTATTCCAATAATTGCATTCCTATTAATAAAAGGAAATTCATGGTTAACATTCATTGCTATATGTATTATATCATTCATGTCAACAATGACTATTAGCTATTTATTAGGATTAAGTAGAAACGAAAAACTATTTTGTAAAAATAAAGTATTAGAAATAATAAACAAGATAAGAAAATGAATATATCTAATATACATGATTGTTATGGCTGCGGAGTCTGTGCAGTTGTTTGCAGTCAAAAAATTATAGAAATCAGTTTAAATAGTGATGGTTTTTATGAACCAAATATAACCGATGCATCAAAGTGTACAAACTGTGGTTTATGTGTGGATGTTTGTGCATACAGTCATGATGAATTAAGCGTTAATAATTCACCTTTAAAGAGTTACGCAGCATGGAGTAAAGAGCCGGCTGTGAGACGCAAATGTTCTTCTGGTGGTGTCGGTTTTGAAATAGGACGTTACTTAATAAATCAAGGATATAAAGTTTGTGGTGTCAGATACAATGTTGAAACAAATCGTGCGGAGCATTATATAGCCACCAATGATACAGAACTTATACCTTCTATTGGTAGTAAGTATATACAAAGTTATACTGTAAATGGATTTAAAGCAATAAATAGAAAAGAAAAATATCTTGTAACAGGAACGCCATGCCAAATAGACTCTTTTAGAAGATATATACGCAAATTTAAAAAAGAAGATAACTTTGTGTTGATGGATTTCTTCTGTCATGGAGTACCGTCTATGCTAATATGGGATAAATATGTGAAATGGGCTGAAGCAAAAGTGGGTAAGCTTACATACGTTTCATGGCGTAATAAATTTACAGGTTGGCATGACTCTTGGGCAATGTCTATTGACGGCATAAATACAGCTGAACCAGAAGATTATAATAACTCTTATAATGAGTTAATAAAAGAAAGAAAAGGGAAATTAAATTCACGATTATCACAAGGTGACATGTTCTATCGTTTGTTTTTGAGTGATGCTTGTTTAGGTAAAGCCTGTTATGAAAAATGTAAATATAAATACAATAAATCTGCTGCAGACATACGAATAGGAGACTTGTGGGGAAATGTATATTCTAAAGATGAGAAAGGTGTTAGTAGTGCAATAACATTCACAGCGAAAGGTAATGAAATATTGAAGCAATGCCATATAGAACTTACAGCTCATCCATTTAATATTGTTGCAGAAGGACAAATGAAAAAGAATGCTCAAATTACAAAGCAACGATTATTATTATTAAAAGAACTGCAAAATTATAAAACAGACATTACGATATTAAAAAAAAATCTAGATATAATCTCATTAAAACGTAATATTTGTAGTTTATTTGTACATCCACGCTCATCAATGATTGGAATTTTAAAAATTTTAAAGAATCATATTTTTTAAAAATATCATTTATCATGATTATATTTTTATGTTTGAGTATGTTGTTCATATTTGCAGCATACAAAAATTTAAAAGCCACGTTCATATTCTATATGGCTTTTAAAATGATAGGACTGCAATTTATGTGTATAAAATACACGCCACCAGCATTATCAATGGAAACATTCCTAAATATATATTTCGTATTTGTATTTTGGAAACGTGGTTTATTGAAACAATATTTTTCATCGTTTAAATTATTCCCATTAAAAAGATATTTTATTATTTCATTAATATCAATTGGGCTATCGTCTATTTTTAGTATAATGCCTTTTAACAGTACTATTAATACTATTATAATGACTCTATTAAATGATTATTTAATAGTAATAATTTTTTGGTTTTATGTCAATACCCGTGAAGAAATCTGTTTATTTATTAAATCATGCATGATTGTTCTAATTGTATCATATATTTTCGGTATATATGAGTTTATTACAAATACGAATCCTTTTTTAGACATTATCAGAGGAAATGTGAGCGAAGACTTGCTTTTAGGAAAATTTTATGATACAGGAGAACGATTGGGTTTAAGACGAATAAATGCGTTCTTTGTAAGTCCTAATAATTTTATTTACGGCGCATTTGTAACTATGATACTATTTGTATATAATAAATATATTAAACCTCCATTTAAATATTCAATAATATTTGCATTACTTAGTTTTCTGCTAATACTAATGGCTAATAGTAGAACGGTTTTAATATCATCAATTATAATAATGTCTCCACTTCTATTCGCTTTTAAAAGTAAGAGTATAAAAATTGCGACATGTGTTATAATATTGTTTATCATATCATCTCCATTTATCATGCAATATGCATCCAATATAACATCTGTTTTAGATTCTTCTAGTAGTGCAGAAATTGAGGGAAGCAGTGTAATGGGAAGAATGATGCAATTTGAGGGATCATTAGAACTAATGATGAAATCCCCTATCATTGGTAATGGTATTGAATCCATAACATATTTTATGTCTGACAAATTTGATTGGCGTTGGATTATATTTGGCACAGAGTCTATATGGATGAAACTAATGATAGAACGTGGAATATTAGGAATTTTATCTTATTGCTTCTTATTTGTCGATTTGATAACAAAACTTAAAGTCGGTAAAGATAAAACAATGTTTATCATTATGCTCGGTTATTTGTGTGCCCATACTATGTCCAGTTTGCCAGGTTTTTCATTATCATACTTCTTAATAGTTATGCTTTGTTTATATAAAATCAAAAACTTTAATTATGCGTATAGGAATAATTACAATCCACAAACTTATTAATTTTGGAACCGCATTGCAGGCTTTTGCATTACAAAAATATTTACAAAGGACAATATGCAATGAAACAGAAATAATTGATTACGTATTTCCCAATACTTTTCATAAAGGGAAAAAAACAATTATTAAAATAATAAGAGGATGGGGGCGTGTGCTTCTCGATTATTTATTTGAAAAGAAATATAGATATAATAAGAGATTTAGATATTTTCAGAATAAATATTTTGATTTATCAGAAAATATCTATTCTAACATACAATCAATAAACGTCAATCCTCCATTGTATGATATTTATATAACTGGTAGTGACCAGGTTTGGAATACAGAAACGGTAAAAAATGATCCAAGTTTCTATCTCTGCTTTGCTCCTAAAGATAAACCTAAAATAGCCTTTTCTGCTTGTTTTGCTAATGATTCATTAAATGATAAATATAAATATTCAGTTCGAGAAAGATTGTCTAATTATAAATATATTGGTATAAGAGAAAAAAGTGCGCTTAGAATAATTAGAGATTTAAATATTCCTCAAAATATTGTGGTATGTAATACATGTGACCCTACATTATTACTATCTAAAGACGATTATTCTGAGATTGCATCAGAATCTAAAATGGATATCAAGGAAAATTATATATTAGTATATATAATGATGTATGCATTTAATCCATATCCAGCATTAGAAAGTATACTTGAACAAATACAAAGGGAAACAGGCTTGTCAATTGTTGTTATAGGTGATAGCAAATTTAGATATAAAGGCAAATATAAATTTATAAAGGGTATTGGACCTATTGATTTCCTTTGGTTATTTGAACATGCTTCTTATGTAATAACAAGTTCATTTCATGGTACAATGTTTTCTTTGATCTTTCGTAAACCATTTACAGCAATTTCTCCTAATACAGGAGATTGTAGAATCAAAGATGTATTGGAAGACATTGGATTGACAAGAAATCTAATTTTCAATAATAATGAAAATCCTGAATTAGAAATTACAAGTCCTTACACGAATCAAGTAGAGGATAAACTTGAAAAATTTATAAACACATCAAAAGATTTTTTGAAAACTGCTATAATGAATTCCCAAAAACAATAATACAATATGTTTAATAAGCACGCATTTCTAATAATTGCACATAATAAATTCGATCAATTACAACTATTATTGGATTTATTAGATGATAAACGTAATGATATTTATGTTCATATTGATAAAAAGGTTAGATGTTTTCCTCATTTATATACAAAATTTGCAGGCTTAAATATCCTGAAAAATAGAATTGACGTTAGATGGGGAGATGTAAGCCAAATAGAAACAGAGATTTTACTTTTTGAAACTGCATTAAGAAACGGAGATTATAACTGTTTTCATTTAATTTCTGGAGTAGACCTTCCCATAAAGAGTAATGACTATATTCATAATTTTATCAATCTACATCCCAACATTGAATTTGTAGGCTTTTCACCAACAACATCTAAGTCCCTAGAAAAATATGTTTTAAAATATCATATATTAACTAAACATTATAAAAACAATAATTTAATTACAAAACTTATTATTTCTTCTCTGAGGATATTGACAGAATCAATAATTAATTTATTCTATAAACATAGAATAAATATAGAATTGAAAAAAGGACCCAATTGGGTAAGTATAACTCAAGATTTCTGTAAATATATTGTGGAAAGGAAAAATAATATTATTAAGTATTATCAACATACGCGTTGCTGTGATGAAATATTTCTACAAACACTTTTATGGAATTCTCCCTTCAAAAAAAATATTTACAACAAAGAGAATGAATTTGAAGGATGCATGCGTCTTATTGACTGGAATAGAGGATGGCCATATATATGGGGCCAAGATATGGAATATGATAAGAAATTGATATTATCATCTAATTGTTTTTTTGCCCGTAAATTTGATATAGATAAATATCCTGAGATTATTTCATATATAAAAAATAAAGAGAATCATAATGAATGATAATATATATATGGTATCGATTTGCATCCCAATATATGGGGTGGAAAAATATATAGAACGATGTGCAATAAGTTTATTTGAACAAACTTATCAAAATATTGAATATATTTTTGTAGATGATTGCACACCGGACAAGAGTGTTGAAATACTGAAATCTGTTATTGAAAGATATCCGAACAGAAAGCCTTATGTTCGAATTATCAAACATAAAAAGAATCGTGGGTTGGGCTCAGCAAGAAACACAGCCGTTGATGCTGCGAAAGGAGAATTCTTGATGCATGTTGACAGTGATGATTGGATTGATAACGATTGTGTAAGACTTTGTGTAGAAAAACAGAAAGAAAATGATGCGGATATAGTAAACTTTGACGCTATTAAACATTGTAAAAATTACAACACTTCATTAAGACATGTAGAAATAGGAAGTGCCAAGAATTTAACATTAGCAATTCTTGAAAGAGAAACACTATTTACTATATGGGGGCGTTTAATAAGATCATCTTTATATAAAGATAACCATATTTCCGTTAAAGATGGTATTAATATGGGGGAGGATTATCAAATAATACCAAAATTAACATATCTGTCAAGAAAAATAGATTTTGTGCATGACTTGTTATATCATTACAATTGCCAAAATCAGTATTCGTATTGTTTTACATTTTCAGAAGAAAAGGAAAAACAAATATTAACCACAATGGATATTCTTACTGAGTTTTTTAAAGATAAAAATGAATGCTTTACATATGCGCTAAATAAAGGTAAAATTAAGGTTTATTGCGGATCACGTATTAATGCATGTAGAAATAACAACAAGGAGTACTATCTATTGATAAATAAAAAGATAAATCAATTTGGCAAGAAATATCAAACTTATTTATCTTTACCTCTTCGAATATCATTAATGATAAATAACTTTCATGTACTTAAATTTTATTTGAAAATAGCGACTTATATAAAGCATAATATGGAAAAGCGTTTAAACAATATTTAAAGTATTATTTGTCAGAAGATTTTAAAAGATTCAATAATAAAAAGCCCAATATAAAAGATTTATTACCACATAATGAAGTTTGGTATATCTATCATTATATTAGACATTTAAAGTATATTGTGTATTATAAAAATACAAAATGCTCAAAGATATTATTTTTGTATCATTAGTTTAAATATAAACGTTTAAACTTTAAACTTCGTTTTGCGATATATCATAATACAGTCAAACCTGGATTTAGAATATATCATATAAGGAGATTTTGTTCATGTTAAACTTACATGCAGAATAAGTAAAAATTGCACAATATTGTCTAGTGTAGTTTTGGGTAATAAATACGAAGGAGAAGATAATAGTATTATTAAAGTTGATGATAATTGCTATATCTGTCTCAGAAAAATATTAGATTAAGTAAAAATAGGTAATAATGTAACAAATGTAGCAAATGCTGTTGTTACGAAGGATATCCCAAACAAAACTGTTGTTGGATATATTCTTGCTAAAATCAATAAAATAAAAAAATAAATCATGTTTATTATAAAGTTAAGTTTATCATTTTCTTTTTTATTAGATAAGTTTTTGAGTATATTTTATAAGAAAGAAATGAAGCAATGTGGGAAAAATGTTTATTTAAGGCCAACGGCTTCAGATTTAAAAGGTTTGTGGAATTTAAGTATTGGTGATTATACTAGTATACCAAAAGGTTCTGTTTTCTATTGTACGGAAGCTACTCTCACAATTGGCAACAAAGTTATATTTGGCCCACATCCAACAATAATAACGGGAGATCACAGAATTGATGTAATAGGAAAATATATAATAGACTCTCATGAAAAATTGCCTGAAAATGATGCACCGGTAATAATTGAGGATGATGTCTGGACTGGAGCTAACATAACAATTTTAAAAGGTGTTACAATTGGTAGAGGTAGCGTCGTCGCTGCCGGAGCTGTGGTAAATAAGTCTTGCCCTCCATATTCAATAATAGGTGGTGTTCCTGCAAAAGTTTTAAAATTTAGATTTACAATTGATGAAGTACTTGAACATGAAAAGAAACTATATCCTGATGATAAACGTTATACAAAAGAAGAACTGATAGAACAACGTAAAAACTATTGCAAATCATGAAAAAGGTATTAGTTGTTGCTACCTCACGAAAGACCCGAGGTGGAATTACATCTGTAGTTAAAGCTCATGAAACAGGTGAGCAATGGAAAAAATATTATTGCAAATGGATTGAGACGCATAGAGACGGTAATGTTATAAGAAAACTATGGTATTTATTCACTGCTTTAATAGAATATATATTATTACTTCCATTTTATGATATTGTCCACATCCATGTAGCAACTACACAATCGGCGAAGAGAAAAATGCTTTTTCTTTATCCGGCAAAATGGACGGGTAAAAAAGTTATATTGCATTTTCATCCTTCAAATGAGAAATTCTTATTTGAACCAAATAATAGGAAACTATATAGAAAGCTTTTTCTTAAGGCAAATCTAATTTTAGTGTTGTCTGAACAATGGAGAAGATGGTTAAAAGAAGCTTTAGATATAACAGAAAATGTTGAAGTCTTATATAATCCTTGTCCAAAAGTAAATAGACGAGATGACATAAGAGAACATAACATTCTGTTTGCCGGAACAATAATACCACGCAAAGGCTATATGGACTTGATACAAGCTTTTGCTAAAATAGCTGATAAGCATAAAGACTGGATTGTTGTTTTTGCCGGTAATGGGGAAATAGACAAGGCAAAAGATGCTGTAAAAAAACTGAATATCGACAGGCAAATAAAATTCTTAGGTTGGGTTTCGGGCAAAGAGAAAGAACATGCTTTTCATACTGCATCAATATATTGCTTGGCAAGTGACGGAGAAGGTTTCCCTATGGGTGTGTTAGATGCGTGGGCTTATGGTATACCCTGTGTTGTTACTCCTGTAGGAGGAATACCTGATATTGTAAGCGACGGAAAAAACGGACTTGTTTTCCCTGTTAGAGATATTGATGCTTTATCTAAGAAATTAGAAATTCTTATTTCTAATGAAGAACTAAGGAAAAACATTGTACATGAAACTGATAAGTATGTAAATGGCTTATTTAACATAAAAACAATAAATAGAGAGTTGGATAAAATTTACTCAGAACTATAATCATGTTATCTATATTAATAAATGCCTATGCCTGTTCTCCCAATATGGGCAGTGAGCCGGGGATGGCGTGGAACTGGTGTGTAAACTTGGCTAAAGATTGTGAGTTGCATATCATTACAGAGGGCGAATTTCGTGATAAAATAGAAGCCGTACTCCCCACTCTAGCTCAAGGAAAGAATATGCATTTCTATTATAATCCTGTTTCTGATGAAATAAGGAAGATGTGCTGGAATCAGGGTGACTGGCGTTTCTATAAATATTACAGAGAATGGCAATGGAAAACTTATATAATGGCTGAAGAAATAATAAAACAACATCATATAGACATTGTGCATCAACTGAATATGATTGGCTTTCGTGAGCCTGGATATCTTTGGAAAATAGAGAATAAACCATTTGTGTGGGGACCTATTGGGGGATTGAAACAATTTCCAAGCAGTTATCTTGAAGGGGCTGGTATAAAAATGAAGCTCTTTAATAGAGTTAAAAATATAATTAATATTTATCAGATTAAACATGACAAGCGAGTAGACCAAGCCTTAAAGAAAGCTGACTTATTAATTAGTTCTATACCTGATTCATATAATGCTATAAAAAAGTATAAGGGATTGAACTCCATAATAATACCTGAAACAGGATGCTTTATTGATGATAATTCAATAAAACGAAATAAGGAGGAAAAAGTAGACGATGATTTTAGGTTGTTATGGGTTGGAAAATTTGATTTTAGAAAGCAATTAAATATTGCACTTGCAACAATGTCTAAATTGAAAGATAAATCAAATATTAAACTAATTATATGTGGTTCAGGCAGTGACAATCAGATTTCATATTACAAACAAATGGCTATAAATCTTGGTATTGAAGATAATGTTGTTTGGAAGGGTAATATAGAAAACAGTAAGGTAAAAGAAGAAATGCGTAAATCTGATATATTCTTCTTTACAAGTGTTAGTGAAGATACCTCTACAGTAGTGTTAGAAGCCGTAAGTTGTGGGTTGCCGGTATTGTGTTTTGATACATGCGGTATGGGGTATGTCATTAATGAATCAGTAGGACACAAAATACCATTGACAAATCCTAGACAATCAGCTGATGACTTTGCTGAAAAGATAAATTATCTATATAACAATAGAGAGTATTTACAAAAATTGTCAGACGGCTGTAAACAAAGACAAAAAGAACTGTCTTGGGATAATAAAGCAAAACAAATGGTTGAATTATATAATAAAGTTAAAAATGAAAGAAAGAGATATTAGCATTGATATACTAAAGTTTATTGCCGCGATATTAATAACCAACTCCCATATGGAATTACTATATAGTAAATATAGTTTTTTAGCAACAGGAGGTGCAATTGGTGATGTGTTATTCTTCTTCTGTTCTGGATTTACATTGTTTTTGGGTAGAATGGGACGTTTTGATAATTGGTATAAAAGACGAATAAACAGAATTTATCCAACTGTATTTGCATGGGCTATATTGGGTGCATTTATTCTAAATCATGACAAGTCTATGGACTATACAATCATTCATGGAGGCGGATGGTTTGTCACATGTATTATGATTTACTATGTTGTTCTATATTTTATTCAACGCTTTTACATTAAACACCTAAAATTGTGCTTTGGAATAGCAGCTTTAATTTGTATCATCTGGTATATGACTATCGAACATTCCGTAAATTATAATATGTATGGAAATACATATTTTAAGTGGTGTCACTATTTCTTATTTATGTTATTAGGAGCTATTATTGGATTAAATAAGAAAGACATAAAATTCAACATAAAAACAGATTTCTTAAAACTTATATTAAGTATAATTCTGTTTTACGGAATATTATTTGCGGGAAGAAAAAATGCATTTGTGGCAGAATTCCAGATAGTATCTCTTATTCCATTATTATTCACAACGTTCTATTTCTACAAAATATGTAATAGTAAATTATTAAAAGGATGGTATGATAATAAAATATTCGGATATATTATTAAGCTTATTGGCGGCTTATGTTTAGAAATATATCTGGTACAGTATTCATTGTTTACAGATAAAATGAATTCTATATTTCCAATAAATCTCATTTTAATGTTCGTCATTATTGTTATTGCTGCGTATATTCTCAGATGTGGAGCAAGAATATTCACTCAAACATTTAAAGATGGAGAATACGATTGGAAAGCTGTATTCAAAGTTATCTGATTCATATATATTATACCAACAGTTTATATAATTCAGTTGTAAACATTTGTAATATTTCTTCCTCTAAAAGGAAATAAGGCACAGGCTGTTTGCTGCCTTTTAGATAAAAGAAAAGATGCCTGATGCCGGGAGCTTCAGGATATGTATATGCTTCAATCTTTGTTACAGGTATATCAAGCGAGTTTAATTGACAGATAAGGTCCTTACGCTGTTTGGCATCAAGACCTACATACGCATTATATACTTTATCGATGTAGAACTTTTTCATGTTGTGTGAGACTTTGACAGAGTTTCGTGCTTGTGCTTGGCTACGAAATAAATTCTAATGGCTGTTTGGATTTAAAAACGCTGCTTTTTGAATTTTATTGTCATCACACGACATATCTTCACTTTCAAGTTTCGCAAATACGAAGCTTGAACAGATAACTTATTAATCACGACGTTACATTAGGACACACCGTGGTATGTCCCTACAGTCAGAGGGATAAAATGTAAAACTAGAATAGCATAACAAATAAACACTATGATAAGACTAAAGACGCTCTCTATACAGGAGAGCAGAGATGCACTTGGCAAGTTGCCTGAGGGCAAACTGCTGATAAACACAATTAACGCTCACTCTTATAACACCGCCCTGAAGGACAAGCTGTTTGCAGAGGCCCTTACTAAAGGCGATGTGCTTATTCCTGACGGAGTGAGCATAGTGAAGGCATGCAAATGGCTGAAGGCTAAGTCGCAGCCAAAAGAACGCATAGCCGGATGGGATCTGTTTGTGTTTGAGATGGACAAGCTGAACCGCAAGGGCGGTAAGTGCTTCTTTATGGGCAGCAGCGAAAAGGTGCTGAGCCTGATAAAGAAAAGGGCTGCCGTGGACTATCCTAACATAACAGTAGAGACGTATTCGCCACCATATAAGCCGGAGTTCAGCAAAGAAGACAACGATGCCATAATAGAGGCTATAAACAAGGCTAACCCCGACTTGCTGTGGATAGGCATGACGGCACCGAAACAGGAGAAATGGACTTACTCGCACTGGAACGAGCTGAACATACACTGCCACGTAGGAACGATAGGCGCAGTGTTCGACTTCTTTGCAGGCACTGTGGCACGTGCGCCGATGTGGTGGCAGGATCATGGACTGGAATGGGCCTACAGACTGCTGAAAGAGCCTAAGAGAATGTGGAGAAGATATATTATAGGCAACACGCTGTTCTTGTGGAACATCGCAACAAAAGGATAAAAGTTTAAGTGAAAAAAGAATAGTGAACAGTGAAAAATCCAATAGCCAAGTTAGCGTAAAATTATGATATAATACAAAATAGGAAGTAAGCAGATTGCAATTAGCTACGCTAACCGTTGGATCTTTATACCCTAATCCTCCGGCACAATACACTTAAACAATAAAGTATTTGTAGAATGATACATAAAAACCTTTCAGACATTATTCCTCAGCTAACATCACACGGATGCGGAGAGAAGCGTGTGCTAATGAACAAGGACGATACGGACACGGACATGACACAGGTGGCCGTGACACAGCTGAAAGCAGGAGAATGTGTTGAAGAGCATGCACACAACACGATGGAAGAGATATTCTTTGTTTTAGAAGGACAGCTGAAGATGACCATAGACGGACATGAGACGGCATGCACGGAGAATGACTTCATACATATAAAGGCAAGGACACGGCACGGCCTGAAGGCGATGAGCGACATAAGGCTGATGACCATGGGATGTGCCGTGAAGAAAAATGCAGAAAAATAATTCTTTATTAATAAACAGACCAACATTAGGTATTAATTTATGTATAAAAAGATGAGAAATGTAGCATTAATTACAGGTGTAACGGGCCAGGACGGCTCTTACCTAGCTGAGTTTTTATTGGAAAAAGGTTATGACGTACACGGAACTATCAGACGTTCATCGGTTGACTTCCGCGAGCGTATCGCACATCTGGAAGGTCTGCCAAACTTTCACCTGCACTATGCAGACTTGGGCGACTCGATGAGCCTGATACAGGTGGTGGGCAAGGTGCGCCCTACAGAGATATACAACCTGGCGGCACAAAGCCACGTACAGGTAAGCTTCGATTCACCGGAGTTTACATGTGACGTTGACGCAACGGGAGTGCTGAGAGTGCTTGAGGCAGTAAGACAGTGCGGACTGGCAGACAGCTGCCGCATATATCAGGCCTCTACATCTGAACTGTTCGGCAAGGTGGAGGAAGTGCCGCAGAACGAGAAAACGCCGTTCCATCCATACAGTCCGTATGCCGTTGCAAAGCAGTATGGCTTCTGGATTGTAAAGGAATACCGCGAGGCTTACAACATGTTCTGCTGTTCGGGTATCCTGTTCAACCATGAGAGCGAGCGCCGCGGCGAGACGTTCGTTACAAGAAAGATAACGCTGGCAGCGGCACGCATAGCTCAGGGCAAGCAGGACAAGCTGTATCTGGGCAACCTGTCGTCGCTGCGCGACTGGGGATATGCAAAGGACTACGTGGAGTGTATGTGGATGATACTGCAGCACGACAAGCCCGAGGACTTCGTGATAGCAACAGGAGTTCAGCACTCTGTACGTGAGTTCTGCTATCTGGCATTCAAGTATGTCGGCATTGAGCTGGAGTTCAGGGGCGAAGGCATGGACGAGAAGGGATATGACAAGGCTACGGGAAGATGCCTTGTAGAGGTGTCGCCTGACTTCTACCGCCCCACTGACGTGGTTAACCTGTGGGGTGACCCGACAAAGGCGAAGAACGAACTGGGATGGAACCCGTCGAAGACTTCATTCGAGCAGCTGGTTAAGCTGATGGTTGACTCAGACATGGCCAAGGTGGCTGTTGAGAGGGCCAGCGAGAAGGTGAAGATGAACCTGGCGGAATACCTGGAGAAAGGTATTGTAAAATAGTGCAACGCGCTGCACTGTTTTTAGAGAAGACAATCGCAAGCGTTTTTATCAGGTAAACGCTTGCGATTAAAGTAAATAAAAAACGCCATGCGCATTCTCTGGCAGGCAGTAGCGCGTTCCGAACCAGGCATGATGCCGGCCCTGCTGTTGCGCTGCGCTTTTTATTCTTATTGACAACAAAAAATAGAAACAATGTTAGACAAGAATTCAAAAATATATGTTGCCGGTCATCATGGACTTGTAGGATCGGCTATATGGAACAATCTTAAGGCAAGAGGATATGAGAACCTTGTGGGCAAAAGCCATAGTGAGCTGGACTTGCTCGACCCTGCGGCAGTAAAGAAATTCTTTGACGAGGAGAAGCCAGACGCAGTGGTGCTGGCAGCCGCTCATGTGGGCGGTATTATGGCTAACCTGCAGTACAGGGCTGACTTTATATATCAGAACCTGCAGATACAGCAGAACGTCATTGGCGAGAGCTTCCGTCACGGCGTGAAGGACCTGCTGTTTCTGGGCAGTACGTGTATATATCCGCGTGAGGCTCCGCAGCCTATGAAGGAGGACTGCCTGCTGACGTCGCCGCTGGAGTATACAAACGAGCCTTATGCCATAGCAAAGATTGCGGGACTGAAGATGTGCGAGAGCCTTAACCTGCAGTATGGCACCAACTATATAGCCGTGATGCCGACGAACCTTTACGGCCCCAACGACAACTTCCATCTGGAGAACAGCCACGTGCTGCCGGCAATGATAAGGAAGATTCATCTGGCAAAGTGCCTCAACGAAGGCAACTGGGAGGCTGTGCGCAAGGATATAGGTCTGAGACCTGTAAGCGTGATGCATAACGGTAAGAAGTTTATCGTTGACGACAAGTCGGACGAGAAGGAAATACTAGATGTATTGGCACACTACGGCATAACGCCTGAGGCTGTGACACTGTGGGGAACAGGAGCGCCGATGAGGGAGTTTTTGTGGAGCGAGGAAATGGCAGACGCAAGCGTGCATGTGCTTCTGAACGTGAACTTCAAAGACACTTATGACGCCTCGGTGAAGAATGCCGACGGTATAGCGGAAATACGCAACTGCCATATAAACGTGGGCACGGGCAAGGAACTGTCGATACGTGAAGTGGCGGAGAAGATTATGGCTGAGATCGGATTCAAGGGAGAACTACATTGGGACAGTTCCAAGCCGGACGGCACGATGCGAAAACTGACTGACGTAACGAAACTGCACAGACTGGGATGGCACCACAAGATTGAAATAGACGAGGGCATCCATAAGCTGTATGAATGGTACCTGAAAGGGATATGCATAAACCACAAGACTGTATAGTTTAATTTAAAAGTGAAGAGCAGGCGCGGAGCGCAATTAAAAATGAAAAGTGAAAAATCCATGTGCTTTGTGGATTCTTTTCAATGTAATACCATTGATAATAACCACAAAGCTAATGTGCCGGCGGATTTGCACGAGTTGTTGAGCACAGCGAAAAATCTGCCGGAATTGAGTATAAGAACCGAAGGTCAGCGTAGCTAATTTTTAATCCGCTTAAAATACCGCTTATTTAAATAAAGAGTTATAAATCCGTTAGCTCTTAGCCCGAAGGGCTTAACTTGGATAACCGTTGGTCATTACCCACGGCCTGTAACAAAGCAAACAAGCTGCACCCGAAGTGGTGATATTTTGGAACATATGAAGAACTATAAAGCAAAAAAGAAAGTAACAGAAGAACGAAAGTAGCACCACCTCGGGTGCTTTTACTCGTTACGCCATATCCGGGCGTAATAACGCCCGGTTACCAAAGTGAAGCCCTTCGGGCAGATAACAAAAAGGAATGTTACTCTATGCAAAGGAAGAAGAAATAAAGCTAAGCCGTGAGTCCAACTAAGCACTTCGTTTTTTCACTTTTATCTGTTAATTCTTAATTGCGTTTTTGCGCCTGCTTTTCACTTTCGTAAGACATTTTATTCTACAACAAAAACGACTAAACCATGCTTTATCCATTATTATTCGAAAGTAACTTGTATTCAAAGATCTGGGGCGGCAATCTGCTGAAAGCCCTGAAAGGCATAAACGACGGCGACACAGCCCCTATAGGCGAGAGCTGGGAGATAAGTGCCGTGCCGGGCAAGGAGTCGGTAGTGGGCAACGGCTCATTGCAGGGACGCAAGCTTAACGAACTTGTGACGGAATATAAGGAAGAACTGATAGGACGCACGGTGTATGACATGTACGGCGAGACGTTTCCGCTGCTGATAAAGTTTATCGACGCTGCGAAGGACCTGTCGATACAGGTGCATCCCAACGACGAGATGGCACGTAAATATCACGACTCGTTCGGCAAGACGGAGATGTGGTATATTATGGACACAAAGCCGGGAGCTAAGCTCTACAGCGGCTTTAAGAGTCTGATATCGAAATATGAATATGGCAAGCGCATAGAGGACGGCAGCATCTGTGACGTACTGGCGTCGCACGACGTGAAGGAGGGCGACGTGTTCTACATTCCGTCGGGGCGCATCCATGCGATATGCAGCGGTACGCTGCTGGCAGAGGTGCAGCAGAGCTCTGACCTGACATACCGCATATTTGACTATAACCGTCCGGGACTTGACGGCAAGCCAAGGGCACTGCATACGGCGCTGGCATCGGAGGCGCTGGACTATAAGGTGGAGGACGACTACCGCACGCACTACACGCGCAAGATGAACCATCCGGTGCTGCTGGCAGAGAACAGGTTCTTTACGGTGAAGCTGCTGGAGGTGAACCGTGCCTTCCACAGAAAGCTGTATAAGTATGACAGCTTCGTGGTGTATATGTGTCTTGAGGGCAGCAG
>NZ_HF986809.1:0-25806 GCF_000431195.1 Prevotella sp. CAG:255
AATATTTTCTTTCCCCACTATTTATCGGGTGAGCCACTATTTATCGGATTAGCCGTTTTTAAACAAAAACACAATATGCACAAACAAAAAAAAGAGACACTCGAAAGTGTCTCTTTGTACGCCTGCAGGGGCTCGAACCCTGGACCCTCTGATTAAGAGTCAGATGCTCTACCAACTGAGCTACAAGCGCGTCCTTAACAACTGATTGGTGTTTGTTTCTCAATTGCGAGTGCAAAGGTAGGCATTATTTTTATTACCACCA
The DNA here is from genome assembly GCF_000431195.1 of Prevotella sp. CAG:255. NCBI lineage: Bacteria > Pseudomonadati > Bacteroidota > Bacteroidia > Bacteroidales > Prevotellaceae > Prevotella > Prevotella sp. CAG:255. The sequence goes on from NZ_HF986809.1 coordinate 263, forward strand.
AATTTTTCAGCAACTTTTTTACTAAAAATTTTATTTTTGCCCAAAATCTCCCTATTTTGCCCATAATTTACCCGTAAAAACACATAGACAATATTTTTTGTAAAATTTAAAAACACATAAAATTATCATGTTAGAATATTTATTATTTGGAAATGTCTCCAACTTGCATTACATTTGCAAAAAATTTACCGCAAACTATAAAAATAATCAAACGACATCAACGTATATACATAATTATTTGAACAGCCCATACATGAACGGGGACAAAACACCCGGACATGAACATATTAAATAAATTGGAATATTAAATACTAAAGTAAAAATAAACTTATTAACTAATCAAAATGAAAAAAGTTTTATCTCTATGCGTAGCATTTATGCTTGCATTAAACTTTGCCCAGGCAAGTGACTACGACACTTATTACCAAAACCTTCCGGTTGAAATGCCTAAAGCAACTGCACCGGTCATACCGGCAAACACCGTTAATCTTAAAGACTTCGGAGGCGTAGGAGACGGCGTAACTCTTAATACAGAAGCTTTCAGAAAAGCAATAAGCGCACTGAACAAGCAGGGAGGAGGCCATCTTGTGGTGCCTGCCGGAATATGGCTGACGGGAATGATTTCGCTTAAGGACAACATTGATCTGCACATAGAGAAAAACGCCATAATAATGGCTTCACCCGAAAAGAGCCTGTTTATAAAAGAAGAAAACGGCAAGAAAGACGACAAATGCACTCCACTGATAAGCGCAAGCAAGCGTAAGAACATCAGCATAACTGGCGAAGGCGTAATCGACGGCAACGGCGCATTCTGGCGTCCTGTAAAGCGTTCTAAAGTAAGCGACGCCGAGTGGAAAGAGTTTCTCTATATGGGAGGCACTGAGACAGAAGGAGGCAAACTGTGGTTTCCGTTCAACCTCAAGCATTACGAAAACATAGCAGCCACACCCGAGGCACAGGAAAAGATGCGCACACACCTCATCAGAATAACCGACTGCGAGAATGTGCTGGTAAAAGACGTTACACTTCAGAACTCGCCCAAGTTCCACCTCATCCCTACACGCTGCAACAACGTGATAGTTGACAACGTTACAATAAGATGCCCGTGGAACGCCCAGAACGGCGACGCTCTCGACATCAGCAGCTGCAAGAATGTCCTGATTGTCAACAACACCATCGACGCCGGAGACGACGGAATATGCATGAAGGCGGGAGCCGGAGAGTCTGGTCTCAAATATGGACCATGTGAGAACATTCTCATTGAGAACAATGCGGTGTTCCATGCTCATGGCGGCTTTGTCATAGGCTCCGAATTCACCGGAGGCATAAAGAACATTGTTGTACGCAACAACCGCTTCAGCGGCACTGACACAGGTCTGCGCTTCAAGAGCGGCATAGGACGCGGCGGAAAGGTTGAAGGGCTGTATATCAGCGACATCTTCATGACGGACATCAAAGATGAAGCAATTGTATTTGAGTGCACTTATATCGACAAGAAATACAGCGTAAAAGAAGACAAGGCTGAAACAGCCACCTACACCGACGCACCTTTTGCACCTGACTTTGGAGACATACATATATCAAACGTCGTATGCCGAAACACAAAAACAGCCATTTCGGCACACGGCCTCCCGGGCTTGAAGTGCGTACATGACGTTACAATAGACAACTGTACATTCTTCTACACGAAAAAAGATAAGGACTTTGACAATAACGTTGACGTAAAAATCACGAACACAAAGTTTCTTACCTATGATAAATAATAAATAGAGGGTTAAATTTTGCAAGGGAGAAAGCGGTGTAAAAACTGTTTTCTCCTTTTTTATTAACGCAGATCTGCTAAAAATGTAAGCACCAAGATTAAGCAGGAAACGACAACAGTACTATTATTTCGGAATTATATCTCCATACGCAAAAAACAATCACAGAAAGACAACCATAAAACATGATAATCAAGAATATGGACACAGCGTCATAGCTACAATCAGGTATAATTTATCCAAACGCATTATCCCTCATCTCCAAACAAGAAAAATCCGCGAGAAGGACGCCACTGCTCCACAGACAAATGAATTTATCACATCAATCATAAAATCAAGATACATCTAATACTTCAACAATAAACGGGGATGCGCCCAAAAGCGACATCCCCGTTTGTATATAGTCTAAATGCAATCTGCACTTCTATCCTTTTAATAAGCCTTTTCATCACCATGAATGGCATCAGAAACGGTTTTTAATATTATCTGAATATCGAGCCAGAAACTCCAGTGCTCAATATACCAAATATCCTTTTCCACACGGCGCTTCATGTCATCCACTGTCTTTGTCTCTCCCCTCTCACCATGAGTCTGAGCCCATCCTGTTATACCGGGCTTTACGTAATGGCGTATCATATAGTCTGATATAAGTTGGGAATAATAGTCGGTGTGAGCAAGCATATGCGGACGCGGACCGACAATGCTCATGTTTCCTTTAAGTACATTGATAAACTGAGGCAGCTCATCAATGTTGGTATGACGCATCAGCAAGCCCCATTTAGTCACTCTCGGGTCATCCTTGACAGCCTGTACTTTATCAGAATCCTTGTTTACCTTCATGCTCCTGAACTTATAACACACGAAGTCCTTTCCATCATATCCGGTACGTTTCTGCTTAAAGAACAACGGTCCGGGCATCGTTATCTTTGACACTATCGCCACAATTATCAATATTATCGGGAACAATGTGCATATAAACAGCAGCGAAACCACAAAGTCGAATACACGTTTCTGTATCCTGTTGCGCATATCCTTCAGCGGTTCGTTATACTGCGACATGACATAAATGTCGCCAAACTCCATAACCTTTGCACTGCGGAACTCTCCGTAAGATATGGTAGGCACATAATATGTTCTGATCATATGCTTTTCACAAAGCCTCATCAGAGCCTTATATTCTTTCAGCTTATCCGGCATTACGCCGATATAGAGTTCGTCAACATGATTATTCTCTATAAAAGGCAGCAGTTCGCTCTCCTCTCCCAGATAAGCAAGTTCCTCACCTGTAGAGCTGTTTGTCATTGAGTCAGAATCTGTTTTGATAAAATATCCCAGAAGATTGTATCCGTTCCAGACGTTAGTCATCACGTCAGCTATTTTCTGTTCCATTTGTCCTGTACCAAGTATTATGGTATCAACTCTGTTCCGGCCAACACTTCGCTTATGCTTAATGTATGTTCTAAGTAAAAGTCGCTCAATACTTGTAACAAGAAAAACAAGTAGAGATATTTCGATACAATAAGCAAGCCCCGGTACGGAAAATCCCATGATACCCAACACTGCCGCATACAGCACTATGAATATAGCTGATGTACGTGAAGTATTGCTGAGCACTTTTGCCGGCTGAGCCTGTCTGTGATGCAGGCTTATGGTAACAATCTGCAATGCAACAACATATAAGACATTTGCCATTAACAAATCAGCCACAAATTCTCCGCTCGTATCTGCTCCTGAAAACAGCGTGAACAACAAGAATACTACATTAAATGTAAGCCAGTCGATAACTGACAAGAGAATACCTAATTTAAATGTTTTGTCAAATGCAGAGATCATAGTCTAATATTGTTTTTATATAAAATATACGTCTTTCGCCGATTTACACAACCACCATATAAGACGCAAATAAATAATATTTACCAAAAAAATTGCACGCAAAGATACTAAATTTTATTTTGTAAAAACATTTTATGATGACTTTTTTCATTTTCGTCACACTATTTTTTTATTTAAGTCAAAAATTACACTATCTTTGCAAATAATTTTACAATACTCAAACTACTTTAAAGCAAATGGAAGAACAAAAAGAGTTATTTCACGAGGTAAACGAGAGCTATACCATGCTCGAAGCCATAAACGAAGCCAAGCGCTGTCTTCACTGCAAAGTTCCGCAGTGCAAGAAAGGATGCCCCATAAGCCACGACATTCCCGACTGGATTCACGAGCTTTCGAAAGGTAATCTCGGTAACGCCATGAAGATAATCAACGACAAGAGTAACCTGCCGGCAGTATGCGGACGCGTATGCCCGCACGAGAAGCAGTGCGAGGGACATTGCGTACTGAGCAAGAAAGGACAGGCGATACATATTGGCAAGCTGGAAAGATTCATAGCCGACTTCGACGGCGGCATGGGCCTGATACGCGAGAACCTGCAGCCAAAGACACGCGGACGCATAGCCGTAATCGGTTCAGGACCTGCCGGACTTACCATTGCCGGCGACCTGGCACGCAAAGGTTTCAACGTTGAGATATTCGAGATGGAACCCGAACCAGGCGGCGTTCTCATGTTCGGCATCCCTGAATACCGACTGCCGAAGGAGATAGTAAGACGCGAAATCAAAAAGATTGAAGAACTTGGAGTGGTGTTCCACTGCAACACCACTGTTGGAACCGACATAAACATCGACCAGCTCTTTGAACGTGGCTTCGACGCCATATTCATGGGCACTGGTACAGTAAAGCCGAAAAAACCGGATATTCCGGGACGAAACCTCAAAGGCGTACGTCAGGCTGTATACTTCTTAAGAAAGGTGAGTCTATACAACGAAGGAAACATTGCACGCGAAGATGTGCCCATACAAGAAGGCGACCGTGTGTTTGTCATCGGCTGCGGCAACACAGCCATGGACGGTGCCCGCACGGCCATCCGCATGGGTGCAAAGGATGTCGAGATTGTTTATCACCGCACGGTGAACGAGATGAGCGCCCTTCGCTCCGAATACGAAGAAGCTGTCGAAGAGGGTGTCAAGTTTAACTGGCAGTCAAAGATTGTGGAGATTCTCGACAAGGACGGCATTCTCAACGGCGTAGTCATAGAGCACAACGGTGAGCGCCGCACAGAAAAGGCCGACAAGGTGCTCATGGCCATCGGCTCCGTGCCCGCCAGTCGCGTAGTGTCGACCACCAAGGGCATTGAGGTTGACGAAAGCGGATACGTGCTAACACGCGAGACTCCATGCGGAATGACGAGCCGCAAGGGTGTGTTTGCTGGAGGCGACGTTGTAAACCGCCCCTCGACCGTCGTACTTGCCATGCGCGACGCCAAAAACGTTGCCGACGGCATAGCTCAGTATGTAGACGCCATCAAACTCCTCGAGGCAATAAACGCCAAGGACTGGGCCGGCGACAAGAACTAAGACAATAGTTAATGCCTTATAAGTTTTTTGAGGTTTAGGGATAACATCATGCAGACAGCCTGTCTGCACTTAAACGTTTCGTAGCGGAACGTTATATCGAAAATGACGGCATAAAGCACACCGCAGAAAATCTTCCGGTGTTGTCTTTATGCCGTTATAATTGTCTGGATATCCAGGTCAGCAGCAAAGCCACTACATACTCCTGCTCAGCGGCCGTAAGTTCACGCCCCGCATCAATGCCGTGCCATTTTGACAGGCAGCCCCGGCAGCAGCATCCTGTTGCGTGTTGTGCCACGAACACGGGATGTCCTTTCATCGGTGTCTGTTTTCCGTCGTTTGGTATAACGGCCGGTGCAAGTCTTTTTCTTATTATGTCAGCTGCATGCATGCCAATGCACCCAAGTCCCTTCTCCGTTACATAATCCTTCATCTCATCATTCAGCCGGAAGCGCCGCCTGAAGTCCGATTTCGCCAACCGTCCGAACACTTCATCAAAATTGTATTTACTCAGGTCTATGGCCGGCATGTAAGGCTCAAAATCGTCATCGCCAAACAGACTTCCTTCCACAGGCTTTCTTCCATTATTAGTACGTTTTCTCATTTCAAATGTTTTTTCTGCCGACAGCCATCTGCATCACGTTCTGCCGGCAAGCACAAAGATACGACAAAAAATCAGAATATCCTCTAACCTGCAAGACATAAAGCTACGCGAAATGGCCGTGCTGCATAAAATGTGTAAATAAAGGTAGCACATTTTATGCATATTATTTCATCTTTTATATTTTTATTTCTTATCTTTGCATATACCAAGCTTCAACATGCAGTCGGGGCCACATATCCGGCAGCAATGTGCAAAGGCTGGACATGACACATCATTATAAATAAAACTAAATCATAACGCCATGAATATCAATGAAATGCTAAACATGGAAGTCTTCGGACTGTCAATCCGCTGGATTGTCGTGTTCTTAATCAAGGGTTTCTTAATTTACGTGTTCGTGCGCATACTCAATGCGTTCATCAAGTATCTGTTCAACCGTTCGCAGAGAAAGCGCGGCCGCATTGTCTTCGACGAGACAAAGATTAGCTTTATCCGCCAGATAATCACCACCGCCGTGTATATCATAGGTGTGGCTGCATTTCTGTCGCTCATTCCGGGCATGGAGAAGGTCAGCAACTCAATCCTCGCCAGTGCCGGTATCATGGCCATGGCCGTCGGCCTTGCTTCTCAGGAGGCCTTGTCTAACATCGTAGGCGGACTGTTCATCATCTTTTCGCGTCCGTTTAAGGTGGGCGACTTTATCCAGGTTGACAACGTCATCGTTGGAACAGTCAAGGAGATTACGCTCCGCCATACGGTAATACAGAACGCCGAAAACCGCATGATTCTCATTCCGAACAACAAGATCAACTCAAGCACCATCGTCAATTCGTCTTATGGCGAAACCACCACGTGCTCTTTTATAGAAGTCGGCGTGTCTTACACCACTGACCTCGGCCATGCCATCGACGTGATGAGAGACGAGATTATGAAGCACCCGATGCTCATAGACCATCGCACCGACGAGGAGAAAGCCAACAATGTGCCGCAGGTTGTCATACGCGTTATCAATCTTGGCGACTCTGCCATAACGCTGCGTGCATGGGCGTGGGCGTCTACCACGGGCAACGCCTTTGCCATGAAATGCGACCTGCTGAGGGCTATCAAGGAGCGTTTCGACGTCGAGAAGATAGAGATTCCGTATCCTTACTATAACCAGATTATCATGAAGGCATAATGGCCATGTCCTTGCGGTATGATGCGGACAAGACGCACCGCACCGGCAGGCAATCAAACAAATAAAATTTTTCTTTAAAAACTCATAACTCGTCACATTCGTATGTAAGTCACTTGTTTTCAGATACATACAGTGTGACGAGTTGTTTTTCCAACTCATCACACAACTCTTCTTCCTGCCCTTTTTCTGATATGTATCCTTTTGCATCCTGAAAGACGGCATATTACAATGCAAAAGGACACCTTTCACAATCCGTTTTGCGGTCTTTCATCCGTGGCATCGTTTTCATAGCCATTATACCTATTCATGCAGCCTAATGCATAACCTTCGTCCATGCTCATATCCGCATGCCTCAAGTATCTTTATGCCCAGCTTCTGCTGACTTGAACGCACAACACAATTGCCTGCCCTACTGCTCACTGGCAATATCACCGCATGGATTATGACATATACACATCCGTCTATTACATATTTATTTTCCATTGGAAAATGTTAAAAGACAGGCCTTTTAGCAAATAAATGTTACAAAACAAATTATTTTCTATCGGAAATTATCTTTATAACAAACAAATATCTATATTTGCAATGTTTTCCAATGGAAATAATATAAGGATTAAAAAATCTTTCACCATAATATGTAACGGCAAAATAATATCGACATGAACAACAACTGCATCTGCAAAATAAGAAAGATATACCGCTGTATAAGCGAGTTTGAGCTACAGCTACAGAAGGCCTTCGGCCTCAACTTCAACGAGGCCATGCTGCTCTGCGTGCTGTCTGAAAAAGAGAAGATGCTTTCGGGCGAGATAGCCGACGAGCTTCAACTCTCGCGCTCAAACGCATCCAAGGTGATTGCATCGCTCGAGAAGGAGGCTTACATAAGGCGCAACGTGTGCCCACACGACAGCCGCTGCATGAGTTTCCACCTCACAAAGAAGGGCCGCGAACTTATCGACCGCATACACTGCTCGCAGTTTTCGCTGCCCGAAGAGCTGCGCCGGATAGCCGAAAGCATGACCGAAGAAGAAATAACAACAAACAATAATAATTAAAACAAGCACACTGACATGAGACACATCATCATTGGCGGAGTTGCCGGTGGAGCCACCGCAGCCGCACGCATTCGCAGGGCCGACGAAAAGGCCGAGATAATATTGGTTGAAAAGGGGCCGCACATTTCATATGCCAACTGCGGACTGCCCTACTACATCGGCGGCACCATTGCCGACAAGAACAAGCTGTTTGTGCAGACACCCGAGTCGTTCGGACGCCGCTTCAACGTCGACGTGCGCGTCAACACCGAGGCCATAAGCATAGACACTAAGGCCAAGACCGTAACGCTGCGCCGCCCCGACGGCTCTGTTATTGACGAGCATTACGACCGACTGCTGCTCTCGCCCGGCTCGTCGCCCGTCAGACCTCCGTTCCCCGGCATCGACACCGAGGGCATATTCACCCTGCGCAACGTTGAAGACACATTCCGCATAAAAGACTATCTTACGCAGCACAGCGTAAAGAGCGCCGTTGTTGTAGGCGGAGGATTCATCGGACTCGAGATGGCAGAGAATCTCAGTCATGCCGGCGCCCGCGTGTCTATTGTCGAGATGGCTCCGCAGGTAATGGCACCGGTCGACTTCAGCATAGCTTCTCATGTTCACCGCGAACTGCTCAGTCAGGGTGTTTCGCTGCATCTCAACACAGCCGTTGAGCGCTTCGAGAAGGACAACGGACGCATACGCGTGTTCTTCAAGTCGGGCAAGAGCATTGTAACCGACCTCGTGCTGCTCTCCATCGGCGTAAGTCCCAATACGTCGCTTGCCAAGAGTGCCGGCATAGAGCTTGGCGCGCGTGGCATCAAGGTAGACAAATATCTCGAGACATCGGCCAAGGACGTATATGCCGTAGGCGACGCCATAGAATATCCGCATCCAGAATACAGCGAGCCGTGGCTCAACTATCTTGCCGGACCGGCCAACCGTCAGGGACGCATCGTGGCCGACAACATGGTGTTTGGCAACACAACCGAATATGAAGGAGCCATCGGTACGTCGATAGCTAAGGTATTTGATGTAGTTGTAGGTTCTACGGGCCTTCCTGCAAAGCGCCTGAAGCAACTCGGCATCAAATATCAGAGCAGCACTACGACAAGCATGTCTCATGCCGAATATTATCCCGGTGCGTTCTTCATCACCACCAAGCTCACCTTCAATCCTGAAGACGGCACGCTCTACGGCGCGCAGTGCGTAGGACACGAAGGCGTAGACAAGCGCATCGACCAGCTGGCCATAATCATCAAGCACAAGGGCACCATCTACGACCTTATCCGCCTTGAGCAGGCTTATGCTCCTCCGTTCTCGTCAGCCAAAGATCCGATAGCCATTGCTGGCTACACCGCCGCCAACATCATATCCGGCAAGATGCCTGTTATTTACTGGCGCGACATCGACGGTCTCGACCGCAGCAAGGTTCAGATTATCGACACCCGTACACCATCCGAATTCAGCCTCGGCACAATCAGCGGGGCCGTCAACATTCCCGTAGACGACATCCGCGAGCGCATGGGCGAAATAGACAAAAGCAAGCCCGTAGTAACATTCTGCGCCGTAGGTCTCAGAGGCTACATCGCCGCACGCATACTTATAGCCAACGGCTACGACGTGCGCAACCTTTCGGGCGGCTACAAGACTTATCAGCTGGCCACACAAGACCTTCAGTGTGCCGACGGCAACGATGACAGCGACGACTCTTCTTGTTCGTGCAGTTGCACTCCGGGCAGTCAATGCAGCGACAGCCGTGCAACGCTTACCGTTGATGCCTGCGGACTGCAGTGCCCCGGTCCGATACTTAAACTGAAACAGGCCACCGACGACATGCAGCCCGGTGAGACTATAGAGGTAAAGGCCACCGACCCCGGTTTCCCGTCAGACGCAAAGGCGTGGTGTAAGTCAACGGGCAACGCCTTCCTTTCAGTTTCGTGCACCGACGGCTGTCACACCGTCCTCATCAGGAAGCAGCAGTCTGACGACAAGCCTGCCGCCGCATGCGCTCCTGCCGGCAAGAACAAGACCCTTATATGCTTCAGCGATAACCTCGACCGCGCCATAGCCACATTCATCCTTGCCAACGGCGCAGCCGCCACAGGCAGCAAAGTGTCTATCTTCTTCACCTTCTGGGGCCTCAACGTCATAAAGAAGAAGCACGGCCCGGCCGTAAAGAAGACTCTCACCGAGAAGATGTTTGCCCACATGCTCCCCAAGAGCAGCGACAGTCTTGCCCTGTCAAAAATGAACATGATGGGCATGGGCAGCAAAATGATACGCGGAATAATGAAAAAGAAGAACATCGACTCACTCGAGTCGCTCATCCGTCAGGCCATGGACAACGGCGTCGAATTTATAGCATGCCAGATGACAATGGACATGATGGGCATAAAGAAGGAGGAACTGCTCGACGGCGTAACCGTGGGCGGCGTAGCCTCTTACATGCAGAAGGCAGAAGAAGCAGGCGTCAACCTCTTCATCTAGACATAACAACAGCATCCGGGGCCACGCCGGCCGTAGCCCTGAATGTACTGCAACATCATATTATCCGAAGCTAACAGCACAAGACAACATGCCTCAGCCACATCCGGCTCTGTCAGCTTCGGATTTTTTTATGTCATCAAGACATGCCTTATAACCTAACAACGTCGGCCATATGTCCGCATTTGTCTTACTTTTAAAAGTACATTTATATTCTCAACACGCTCTTTGTTTTCTATTTTCATCTTGCCATTTACCACTTATCTAAACAGCCCGACACAGCTTCGAGAAAACAGGCTGCAAAACATTCCACATAAAACTACAATCCTTATTGATTCCAATATCTGGTTTTGGTTTAACACTCAACAAATTCCAGACATACATCAACAAGCCTTCATTTGCCTCATTTATGTGAAATATTGCACATTTTTTATTCTTTTCCGGTAACGGTTCATGCAGCGCATGTATTTATCTTTGCAACCGGAAAAAAAGTTTTTATGAAGAAGACAAACACTCAGAACCAGAAAAAGACAAATCCATACTACGGACTTCTGTGGGGCTTTCTGCTTGTGCTGTTTCTCAACGGCCTTATATTCCCTAAATTCGGACGTGGCCGCATAATCGAAACCGACTACGGCACTTTTGTCGGAAAGGTGGACAGCGGAAAGGTGAAGGACGTTATGATTAAGAGCAGCCACATCTACTTCACGGCGAAAGAAACCGACGGCAAGACAATAACTTATCAGACAGGTGAGATTAACGACCCAAAATTGGTAGACAGGCTGCTGTCGGCCAAGAGTCCTAACAAGTCGGGCAAGATTTCTTTCAATGAAATTATACCTCAGGAAAACTCCCCTCTGCTCAACTTCCTGCTCATGTGGATTCTCCCCGGCATCATATTCTATCTCATATGGCGACAGGCCGCCAGAAGCATCAGAAGCAGGATGGGCGACGGCGGCAACTTCATGTCGTTCGGCAACGGAGGAGCCAAGATATATGCCGATGCTGACATAAAGACAACTTTCGCTGATGTTGCCGGACAAGACGAGGCAAAAGACACTCTGAAGGAAATCGTCGATTTTCTTCATAATCCGCGTAAATATGTCGAAATCGGAGCATCGCTGCCCAAAGGAGCACTGCTTGTAGGACCTCCCGGAACAGGCAAGACACTCATAGCACGTGCTGTGGCCGGTGAGGCAAAAGTGCCTTTCTTCGCCATATCCGGATCAGAGTTTGTTCAGATGTTCGTGGGCATGGGTGCAGCAAAGGTGCGCGATCTGTTCAAGCAGGCCAACGAGAAGGCACCATGCATAATATTCATTGACGAGATTGACGCTATAGGAAAAAGACGCGACAGCGGTTTCTCGAGCAACGACGAGCGCGAACAGACCCTCAACCAGCTGCTTACGGAGATGGACGGATTCGACGGAAAGCGTGGTGTGGTAATCCTTGCTGCCACCAACAGGCCCGAAACTCTCGACAAGGCGCTGCTGCGTCCGGGCCGCTTCGACCGGCGCATACAGATGGAATTGCCCGACCTTGAAGGCAGGAAGGCCATACTCAAGGTGCATCTGGCTAATGTAAGACATGAGGAAATAGACCTCGACATTGTTGCAAGAGCCACTGCCGGCTCGTCAGGTGCCGAACTGGCAAACATCGTCAACGAGGCTGCACTGCGTGCCGTGCGCATGGGCCGCAAGCGTGTAACAACATCTGATCTTGAAGAAAGCGTCGAAACAGTAATTGCCGGAGCACAGAAGAAGAACAAGGTGATATCTGCCGACGAAAAGAAAATCATAGCTTATCATGAAATAGGACATGCACTGGTGGCTGCTATGCAGACAAACTCGGCTCCGGTTCACAAAATAACGATAATACCGCGCACGTCGGGCGCCTTGGGCTACACTATGCAGGTAGATGAAGGCGAACAGGTGCTGCTGAGCAAAGAAAACATGTTCAACCGCATCGTGACGCTCACCGGAGGACGCGCTGCCGAGGAAACAGTCATGAATACCGTCACAACAGGTGCGTCTAACGACATTGAACAAGCCACAAAACTGGCCCGTGCCATGGTTACCCGATACGGAATGAGCAACCAATATGACATGATGGCGCTCGAAACCGTCAGCAACGCATATCTTGGCGGCGACTCTTCGCTGACATGTTCGGCAGACACGGCAGCCGAAATAGACCGCGAGGTGCTGAAACTGATTAAGAAAGCCCATCAAAAGGCAAAAGAAATAATAACTGGCAACATGACAATAATGCACGAGGCTGCAGGCTTCCTGATAGAAAAAGAAACCATAACGGGCGACGAATTCATGCAAATTGTCAGAAAACACACCAACGCCAAGAAACTGCAATAATCATAATTAGTCTTTCCTGTACGCCAAAGGAGTTGTCAGCGTGTGCTGCCTGAAAAACCTGACAAATGAAGACGGACTTGCAAAATGCAGTTTTTCTGATATCTGCTGTATTGTCATTTCCGTTGTACACAGATAGCGTTTGGCCTCGGCCAGTACAATCTCGTTTATCCATTTCTGTACGGAACACCCGCTGACGCTCCTTACGGCAACAGAAAGATACTTTGGACTTACACATAGCTTGTCGGCATAAAAAGCCACGCTACGTTCTGATTCGAAATGGCTGAAAAGCAGTTCAAAGAAGTTTCCTGCCAAAGTTTCTTGTCTCGACAGCGTTTTCTTTACGTCATGGCAGCTGCCTTCAAAGAGATCAGACAATATCAGTGCTGCCGAGCATACCAGCGACATCATTATGTCTTCGCCCTTGCCCGCAGTATAGTCATGCCTCATCATAATGTCGCACAGCGCCCCGAGATCAGCGGCCCACTCTCCACCGTCGACACAGGGATTTGACGCCGTGTTCCTCAATGAGTCAAAATTAGGCGACAACGGCAATTTACAGACAATGTCAATAGGAACAAAAATCAGTCTTACGTCGATATCTGCTGAATATGACACGGCTGAGAACAAATGCTTTGGCAAAACGGCAAACACCTTGCCGGGCACCACATCAAACACTGTTCCGTTTATCCTCACCGACGCCTCACCTCGAAGGCAGACGCCGAAAATAAAGCCGTCGAACAGCAAGGCCTGCCTCTCACAGTCCTCAGCAAAGACCTCATTAAGCCCCAGAACAGAACATTCTCTATGGCTTAAGCTGTCGTTCTGAATTATTATCTCCATAAACAAAAAATTATAGTCAACTGTCTGCCTGTCTATACCCTGCAAAAATACAAAGAATAACGATAACCGCAGAAATTATTTACTTAACAAAAAATAATGGCTGTTTTATTGTCCGGCTATAAGAAACTAACTTACGTCGCCCTTCATGCCGTATAATCCGCCTTATGGACAAAGGCCTTTCTAAAAGCATTTTGTCATAAATATTCTAAACATTCACATTATTTTCACATTCATCCGCTATGACAACAAGCAAAAATAGCTATCTTTACATCTTGAAAACAGCAGTCTGCTTTTTAGACAAACGTGCAAAGAGATAAACAAACTACAACACCACTTGCCTGAAGAAACAGACAGGACAAACAAAAATTGACATGAGACAGAAAATAGTTACGTTTGGTGAAATTATGCTGCGCATGACACGTCCGGAGAAGCTGCGCATCATACAGGGAAGCACATGGGACGGATATTTCGGAGGCAGCGAGGCCAATGTTGCCGTGTCGCTGGCCATGCTAGGCAATGATGTCGAATATGTTACACGCCTGCCCGACAACAGATTAGGTCAGGCTTGCCTTAACGAACTCAGAAAATACAACGTAGGCACTCGCTTTGTAACCCGCGGCGGCATACGTCTCGGCACCTACTATTATGAGAATGCGGCAGCCATGCGCGGCTCGAGCGTAGTGTACGACCGTGCCGACTCGTCAATGACCACCGTTGCCAAAGGCACAATCAACTGGGCTGACGCATTTGCCGATGCATCCGTCTTCCATTGGTCGGGCATATCCTGCGCCCTGTCACAAAGCGCTGCCGACGTTACAGAAGAGGCCGTGTGCGATGCAGAAAGACAGGGCCTTGCAATATCTTTCGACATAAACTACCGCAAGAATCTGTGGAAATACGGCAAGAGCGCTCACGACATTCTGCTGCCGCTGGCCAAGAAATGCGACATAATGTTCGGCACCGAAGGCGAATGGCAACTTCTCACGGGCATCACTCCGCCGAAATTTACTGCCACGTCGCCTGCTTTCAGCTTCGACATCCAAAGCCATAAAGAGTTTTTCAGCAAGGCAAAAGACATGTTCCCCAAGTGCCGCAAGATGATTCTTGCCCTGCGCAACACCCTTTCGGCCAACCATCACATACTGTCAGGCGTTCTCTGGTCAGACGGCAACATCTATCCTGCACGCATCTACGACATAGACAACGTCATCGACCCTATGGGTGCAGGCGACGCCTTCATAGCCGCATACATTCATGCCCTGCTGAAGTTTGGCGACGACAGCCCGAAGGACATCAACTTCGCCCTCACCGCATCTGCCATCAAGAACAGCATACCCGGCGACTTCAACCTCACAACCGAGGAGGAAATAACAGAAGTGTACGAGAATGCAGGAAAAAGCATAGGATAAATAAGAACGGAGCATAACAGAGAAGTTCTGACAGAACATATACCTGACGGCAGGTTTGCCTGCATAAAAGGAATTGTATAACAATCCTGTTATCCACATCACGAATATGCCGCCTATTTAGCACATGCAAAAGGCCTGAAATATAAGAGCATACCTTTTGCATTGTAATTTGCCGTCTTTTAGCTCATAAAAGGCGGCAAATTGCACGCTAAAAGGGCACGTTTTACAACTGCGTCGTTAAGTGTCTGATAATAAGACAAATAGCATATATGCAACAATGCATGGCCAAAGACATTCCTTATTGGCCATTTGCTCCATAAAAAGCATTACAACATACAGCTGAAAAGTAAAAAATATTGTATCTTCGCAGCTGAAAACAAAAACGATTATGATAACAAACCGCGAAGAAGTGATAGACAAGGCTTTCAGGGTGTTCCTGAAAATGAACTACGAAAAGGCAAGCATCAGCACACTGGCGAAGGCTTGCGGACTTGCAAAGACCGGAATAGTGTATTATTTTCCGCATAAGCTTGACCTGTTTGTTGCCGTGGCCGACAAGTTCTTCATACAACTGCAGAACCCCGTAAACAAGTTTGACCAGCCAGCAGACACACTGGCGGAATTTATAGATCAGTATGTGGCTGGAGTGTCGAAGGCAATGAACGGAATTGTAAGTCTTGTGAACGACGGCAACAACCCATACGACTGCTGCCCGAACTTCTATTATATCCACTTTCTTTCGCAGGTCCGCATGTATTATCCCGGCATAAGACAGAAGATTGAAGACATCTTCAGCAAGGACTATGAGATGTGGTCAACGGTGATACAGAGGTCTAAGGACAAGGGCGAGATAAGGAGCGACGTGGACGTTACGACAACGGCACGGATGTTCAGGCAGGTATTCTACGGCATATCATACGAACACGCCTTCCTTAACGGCCTCAACATCAATGAACTTAAAGAAAACTTCAAATATCTGTATTCGCTGCTGACACGAAAGTGAAAGCCCCACCAAACCTCCCCTGTGGGGAGGCTTTTGTTTTTACGAACGCGAAGCTATGCGCGAATAAGAGCGCACGCCATACCATATTATCACAAGGAAACAGATTAGCGGCAGAACAAACGACACGTTGACAGCCGGCAGCCCCATAACATATCCCCCGTGGGGAGGCTTCTGTTTCTCGGTAGTTAGAGTAGTTAAATGAGCATTTTCTAAGTGAAAAGTGAAGAGTGAAAAATCCAAATGCTTTGAGGACTTCTGTCGCAAGCACTACGTTGCTATTGTGCCGGCTGATTTGCAATCTGCCGGTAGATATTATCAGGATTTTCAATCCGCTTAAAATACCGCTTGTTTAAGTGAAGTCTACATGATGTAATAGCAAATAGGAAGTAATCGGATTAAAAAATCCTTACACTCAATTCCGGCGGAGCACAGATCCGCCGGCACAATAGCAACGTAGTGCGTTTTACGAAAGTGAAAAGTTAAAAGTGAAAAACGAAAAATCCAAATGTATGTAGTTTCTACTTGTAATCACTACGTTTGCTATTGGATTTTTCACTCTTCACTTTTAACTTTTCATTTCCGTAAGGCGTTTTTCACTTTTAATTTTTCATTTTTAATTGCGCATTGTTTTTTTCTGTTTTTACGAACGAGAAGCGATGCGCGAATAAGAGCGTACGCCATACCATATTATCACGAGGAAACAGATTAGCGGCAGCACAAACGACACGTTGACAGCCGGCAGCCCCATAACATATCCCTGATCGATGATAAGAGCCTGCAACGGAGGCAGTACGCTTCCGCCAAGTATGGCCATGATAAGTCCGGCGGCACCAAACTTGGCCGACTCGCCCAATCCATACAAGGCTATTCCGTAGATCGTGGGGAACATCAGTGACATGCAGGCAGAAACGCCTACAAGACAGTAAAGGCCATAGATGTTCTGCATAAATATCACTCCTATAAGCAGAAATACAGCCACCACGGCCAACGTGGCAAGCATGGCGCCGGCATTGAAGAACTTTAGGAAGAACGTGCAGATGAAGCGGCTGCAGCAGAAGATTACCATGGCTATGATGTTGTAATGCTGCGACATCACCTCGGCATCTTTCTCCGACATACCTGTCTGCATGAGCAGATGAGTACCATACTGTATGATAAACGTCCAGCACATAATCTGCGCACCGACATAAAAGAACTGGGCTATCACTCCCTCACGATAATGAGGCAGGCGGAAGATGTGCCTGATGGTAGACATGAAGTTGCCGTCCTGCTTCTCTGCGTTTTTCGGCATGCGCACAATCATCAGCAGAAATACCATAAAGAGAATCACCACGCCTATTATCACGTAAGGCTGTATGAGAATGCTCAGGTCGGAGTCTCTCACCACGGCATACTCGGCCTCGCTGAGCTGCTCGCGTGCATCGGAGTCAAGCGGATTGAGGCGCGCCTGAATGAAGTTCATTGCTACATACATGCCCAGCAGAGACCCGATGGGATTGAACGACTGGGCAAGGTTAAGGCGCCTTGTAGCCGTCTCTTCGGTGCCCATCGACAAGATGTAAGGGTTGCAGCTCGTCTCAAGGAACGACAGGCCGCAGGTAAGTATGAAGTAGGCCAGCAGGAACGAATAATAGCAGCCTGTGTACTTGGCCGGGAAGAACATAAACGCGCCTACGGCATAAAGCAGCAGACCCATGAGCACGCCTGCCTTATAAGAATATTTGCGTATGAATATGGCAGCGGGAAATGCCATGGCAAAATAGCCGCCATAGAAGGCCACCTGAACCAGGGCGCCGTCAGTGACGCTCATCCTGAATATCTTTGAAAAGGCCTTTACCATCGGGTTTGTTATGTCGTTGGCAAAGCCCCACAGGGCAAAACATGACGTAATCAGTATGAACGGAACAACATAGCTTATCCCGTCTTTCTTCAAAAGATGTTGTTTTTCGGTTTTCATATTAGTTACAATGTTTAAGCATATATCTGTCCGAAGGTCGTGCAGGGCGACGGTCGGCCTTGTTGGCATCAAAGGCATTTAATCACGGTCATTACCGCTCAGCTGTATGAAGCCGCCATACATCTGAGCATGTGCATGCAGCCTGATGAATGCATCTTTCGCCATCAACACTTGTGTTCTCATATTTTTTGTCGTCAGTAGCATGTTTCGTGCATGCGCAATGCAAATGTACAATAATTTACGCTACAGACAAAATCATGACTGCGTTTTGTTCACTTTTAGCAGATACATGACGCCGCCTGGCAACATAAGCAGGATAAGCGGCGGAGGGCATACAGCCCCTGCAGGCACATTCGGCAGATGTCATGACTTTATCCCGAGCAGACTGTTATAAGTCTTTTCAGGCATATACGGCAATATCTTTCTGAAATGTTCAAGCAGCCTATCGTATGATTCTTGTGGCGTGCGATTAGGGCTACATGCCTCTCGCCCAAACAGACTTTCGGGCGTTGTCAGCAGCGACCATCCCCAGCCGTATTCACGCCCATGTCTGTCGCGCGGATAGATAAAGTCTTCGGTTACAATATAGCAGCCCATTTCCAGTCGTGTCAAGTAGGCATCGAAACGGCTGCGCATCTTCGGCCCGGTAAATCCGCATGCAGCGCGCAGTTCGCGTGTGATAAGGCTCCCTTCGCTTTTCAGTGTTGCGAGAATGGCCTCCTCTACGCTACCCTCCTCGGGATAAGGATAAAGGCTGCGACGATAATTGCAGAAGTCAGGCCACCACTCACTGCTTACGAACGCGGCTTTACGCTTGAAGAACTTGCCGTAGGCGCAACGGCTCTCACGCAGCACAGAGCCTTTCCACTCCCACAAAGGCCATTCCCATCCTCCGTCAGGCAGGCGTGTGTACTGACATTCTTCGTCCACCGCATCTTCTGCCGACCAGCCGTCAATGCCCGTGCGGAGCAAAGGCAGAAGACCTATATCGTTGATATAGTCGACAAGTTCCGGACAGGTGTGTATAAGCTCTTGTCTCATTTCCCAATCTCCCCGTTAATACGTTTTCTTACTATCGAGTATGCTTTCTGGAATAGCGCCGACTGCTCCATCGTTTGCATCATTTCATTAAAACGGTGCATCGGAATAACAAACGTAAGTTCGTCGGCAGGAACAAGCGGACGGGCTGACGGGTCTAACATTCCGATAAAGCAGCTACGCCCCTGTTTTCTATTCTCGTTTACGGCAAATGTCACTATACTGCAGCAACCCGAAGCAAAGCGTGTGCATACGGCATCGTCGGCATCATTGTCGTAGAAAGCCCAGCTGCACAAGCCTGAAAGCACATCGGGCGTGGCAAAGAACAGTATGCCTTCTGCATCATCTAATGAAGCGAGCTTATCCATACGCACAAAGTTGAGATACGGCTTTTCTGTCAGATTGATACCCAAACGGCTAACATACATCTTAACCTGTTCGGGCGTCTGCTTGTAGTGTTCCTGTTCCGACACAAAGCGCGGTATGCGTTCCTGCATCGGTGCAAACCGTGTATACAGACTTCCGCCGCCGCACAGCACATTGTCAACGCTCAACGTCAGCGCCTGGCCGTCGCACACCTTGCGTATCGCCCCAATCATGCAGCGCGGTATCTTCCTTATCTTCTCAACAGGCGTGTCGCTATATCCAAAGGCAACCGGCAATGGTACGCCATAGCCAAATGCCTCTTTGTATCTCTGCAAGAATTTCTGTATCATAAGCATCAAACATTAACTCTCCCCAAAGTTATAAGTTTAATGCGAAATTTAATAAGGGAAAGGCAAAAAAGATGCAAGAAAATAAGATATTTTGCTATTGCGAATAACAGCTTCGGGACTCAGAAAAGACTAAAGGAATAAAATATGTAAGTTCAAATGAACACAAAAAAATAACATGTCAATTCGTACTAATGTATTCATAAGAATAATGTAGCCTTTTGACAATAATAATTGAAGACATACTTTTAAAAAGAAACTTCATACATACAAGTTCTTATTCAACTTTTCTTTTGGGATAATAATTTACTAAATTCCAATTTTTCCATAATAATCCAAGTGGGCATAATTCTTCTTCACTTGCTCTTACCCAAGGCTTAGTAAGACATTTTTCTCTTGTAGGATTTAAGTTTCCTTCTGGATGCTCTTCGTAACTCCGTAAGCACCATGGGTATAACGAACATTGAAATTCTCCATCATGGAGAATTTTATATATTTGATGTACAGATTTTAGAACTTCAACACCCCAACCGGCTTTCCCTTTAGGTTTGATTGTAAAGTAATCTTTCTGTTTATTCTTCATCATCGGAGTACCTAAACTATTTACAATTTCAATAAATATGTTATTAGATGAATTAATATTTTCTGCTATAATATCCAATAAGTACGATGGGTTTTCTTTTCGCAAATTTAAAGCTTTATCAATAACTGTATCAACCCAGTCATGAAACACCTTATGCAATTCAGGATAATCAGGAACCATAAAATAAGATTTAATTTTTCTCCTTGTTTGATTAGCTATATTTTCAAAAAAATCGAAAATTTTGGTTCCATTATTCACTTTTGCATTTTCTAATTGAGAATAAATATCTTGAGGTTTTTCTGGATTATAATGTTTTTTTTTAAATTGATATAGCATATGTACAAACACATAACCTGGATTTGAAAACATCAAAGAACAATCAGCCAAGGCTAATACATTTAATGTACTTTGTCCAAATTCTGTATATATTGCATTTGCGACTTTTTCTGCAGAGGAATAGGGAAAATCACAAGATTTTTCATATTCTTCAAAACAATATCTTTCCATTATATAAGCTATGCTTTCCTTTATTGCCGATGCTCCAAATGAAATATAATCATCTTCATTAGCTTGAATACAAACTACCTTAATTGAAGGTATATTTTGTTCCTTTCCAAAATCTAATTCAAAATCATCTAAAGTTACTTTTATATTATCCAAAGATTCAATATTTGTATCCCAATCCCCTAGTGTTAAACTTTGCAGCTGCTCATTAAGTCTAATATTATCTTTGTTATCATTATAAATATATGGAACATAAAATTCTTTTTGTTTTTTCTCATATATGTCATTAACAACACTTTGAATATATTCTCCATAAGCATAACATGTGGTTAATCCATAAGTTGTTGTTATATCCTGTAAGAAATGAATATATTCATGAAAGAATAGAGAAAAATCTCTTTTTGAAAGTTTATTCAAATCAATCTCACCATCAATTTTTAGGTACATCTCAAAAAATGCAGGTATATATTCACCTCTATTTGTCTTTTGTCTATAATCCATTCGTCATTCAATTTAATTTATCATTTGACATTTATGAAATAAATCCATAAGGTTATTTACTCCATATATGAGTTCAGTACAAGATAAATATTTATCTAAAATAGATTTCATTACAAGAGGGTGTGTCAAAACTAAAATATGCACTCTCAAAAGTTACAGATTGTAACTATAAAACTTAAAAGGGTCGTATAATTACTCCATACAGAGTTCGATACGACCCTTTTTTAGTCTTTTGGGGGATGCTCAAGTTTCAAATTATAAGTTCATATTTTCAAGAATTGAGTTTTGACACACCCTCATATTTTAGATTAGCGTGGCCAAGCATCAAGAATCTTACCAGCAAGCCAAGAGTTTCGCTTTTCAATGACAGATTCATCCCAATGATCTAATCCTTGTGTGAATATTCTACACAATTCCATGTCAGCTGAACCAAGTTTCATTGCATCACGTTTGATTGGCCAATCAGCATTTTTGAATTTTGATTTGAGTTTCTCTCTTATGATAGTAAAGTTACCTAAAGTCCTTGTTAAAACGTGCCGTTGATCCTCTGTATATCCTTTTGCAGACGGCCATTTACCATTATCATTTTCAAGCATCACTTGAACTTTTTCAAATGTATTGGCATCGTTATTGAAATCAGAACTCGCGAAGTTGTCATTGATACGAGACTCCAACATATATAGAATGACTTTTGAATCTCTCTTTAAATCATTTGTTTTTACTGCTTGCACCACATCCTCATCTGATGGCATAAGAAGCGCTCCGCGATTAGTCTCATCATTTACATATTCCTTAAAAGTGTCAAATGTATTAATATTCTGACCGATAAGATTCTCAGAAAACATATCGCTATAGTTATTATTTTTACTCTTACAAATGATACGACGCATTAAATAAATCTCAAGATATTTGAAAATTCGATTTCGTTCGTTTTCACTCGCAACAGTCTTAATTATATACAGAATATATGGGGTCATTGTCCAAGAGTCCTGCATAAACATAAGATAAGCCAGACGTTCAACTCCTGGGTGTTGTATGCAAGTCTCATTGAGCGTTTCTGACTTGAAAACGTTAAGATAGATTCTAGCATATTCTACGATTTCATTAACAGCATCATCTTTCTCTATTCCAAATTTGTTAATAAGATTACGAAACTTTTCAAACTGCCCACCCTTTTGACGATAAGACTTTGTTTCGTTGAGTGTTAACCCCTTCTTAATTCTAGGTTCCTGCATCTTAATAAGCATATATCGGTAAAAGAAATTTTCGATATGGCTACCGCTTAATCGACCATTTGTCAAATCTCTTTCCCAGTAGTCATTATTCTCATTTTCGAACACCCTTTTCCAAGTACGCTCATACCTATCAACCAGAGTTTCATCAAATAGAAAATTCTTAAGCATTTCACCTGTTGTCAACTTTATACCAGTACAATTGATTGTCTCAAAAATTTTCTGAGCATTTTCTCCTGCCTGAACTTCTATACATACAAGACGGACATAATCCATCACAGCTGAATATAATTGAGCTGGCTTGATTGCATTACTGCCATCTATAGGATTTTTTGCGTCCAATATTCGATTAGCAAAATAGGCAAAAGCATCAGCCATACGATTATCACTCTCTATCGGTTCACGATGAAGAACTTCAAGATTTATGATATTGTTATACACTTGCTGGTTATAATAGTTTGTAATCAATATTGGTTCTATTTTATCATCAAGACTCATCCGTATAAAATCACGAGTAAACAAGTCTGGTCTCCCCATAGCAAGACACAAAGCCTTCATAAAAATAACAATAGTCGTCAAACGTTGTTGACCATCAATCACATCATATTGCTGTTTGCCCTTCATGCCCGTATTCTTAATTATAATTGAACCGAGAAAATAAACTTCAGGCTCTTCATCACCAACGGTCATGCTCGCAATATTTGCAATGTCATCAAAGAATTGTTTCCAGTTTGATTCATTCCATACATATCCCCGTTGAAAGAATGGTATTTTTAAAATACGATTACTAAGAAACACCTGATTTACAGATACTGCTTGAACTTCCATAATACTATAATTTTAATTAAATTACTATTTCAATACTGCAAAGATATTACGTTTAAAATAAAAAAGTATGTCAAATCTTGTCACACTTGAGTTTCAGACCACCATTGAAAGACTTCTCCATGCTCGTCTTTTTGTTTTTGGGTATTTTTAATGATTTGTTCGTACCATAAAATAACATCACACAATTGTAAAGCACAACTATTAATAAGATTATTAGTACCAACTGAATTTAGATAATTATCAAGTACTATACTATCATTTCCTATATCTGCATGACTTCCAGCATTAACCAACCTAAGAATATTGTATATATTGCGAGACATTATCTCATTAATGATAGAATCAATTACTTTAAAATGGTAATAATCAGTATCAACATTAAACCCTGACAACAATTTACTACATCCTGCTACATTCATTTTATTACTCGTATTCTTCAGATTTTTCGGTAACAGACCATTCATAACCATAGAATGGAACAAATATTCCAAAACATTTCTAACACATCCAAAATTAGAAATACCCGCTTTGCCAAAGCATGTTGATACAAGTAAATCTTCCATTATGTCTCCAACTTTACTACTAAGTTGGTATCCATATAGATAATCCAATGCATCAAAAACATTCTTATATTGTCCCGTTCTAACCATTAATTTCTCATTTACCTGGGTCTGTGCTTTTATACGTTTAAAAAGCATCAGACGCTCTTCTCTCACAGAAGAATCATAATATTTATTAGGCCACCCTCTATCCCATACTAATCTACATTCAAGGACGAGATCAACAAATTCTTTTTCATCTATATCTGTTAAAATATACCAAGGCAAACTTTTGCCCTTAATTGCGCTAATAACATTAATATCAGAAAAAGCCTGAGGCAAAAACTGCATGACTTTTTTCAAACTACCAACATGGAGTTTACTTTTAGGCTGCATAATTATAGCAGCCCACCTTGAAAAATCATTGCGTAGACTTTTATAAGCATCATCCCAACAATCAAAAGGAACAAGCTGCAATCCATAAGACAAGGCTTCTTTTTGAAAATCTCGATGAATCAAGCTATTTCCTTCTACCCACAAAATCTGCTTTAATTCATTATCCATCTCTATATTGTTTATATAATTGTTCTGCAATATCTTTTACTGTTTCCCTAAGGCTTAGAGGCTTAAGCACCTCAACATCAGCACCAAACGAAATAATGGTAGTTATCAGTTCTTTATTAACTTTCACCTTAAGGGTGATAAAAACATACTCATCTGTCTTCATCTCCTTCAGTTCAGTTTGGCTAGGATGTAAAGGTTTAGTTTTAATATAGCCGTATCGAGTATTACTAACTTTAATTAAAATTTCCTCAACATTAGAGACTGGCATCGTAACACCTATGACATCATCAAACCATTCTTGAAAATTTACATCACTATCAATAAACTTGATTGCCACATCACAAACAGAAACAATTCTATCAAGCGCATAATTAGAAATGTATTTTTTTCCGTCTATTCTACATAACAGGAACCAACGATTATTATATTGGCGAAGATGATAAGGATGCACGTTAACCTCTATTTCATGACTTCGAAAAGTCTTGTAAATAATCTTCTGAGGTTGCTTATGAATAATAGCCTTTATCAAAGTACTGATATATTCAATGCCAACAAGGTCATAATTATTATCAAATGAAATCACTGAAAGAGCATCTAACATCGCATTATTGCCCAATTCTACAAATAAATATTTCATCCAATCATACTGAGGAATTCCTGCATATGCATCCAATGCTGATATCACACCATTGAATTTGTCAATCATCTTATCTTGTATGTCATACAATGATTTCGATATATCTTTATAGCGAATAAGCTTTTCACGTCCTCTATACATGTCATCGACAAACTGCATATTATATGGAGGACTTTTAAATACACTAATATCGCGTAAAAGAGTACGCTTTGATATATTATCCTCTAAGCGAACAAGAAGATCATTGATAGTATAACCTTCTTCATATCTAAATAATTCATCTAGTTGTTTGTATCTAAGACTCTTATCCATCAGTTAAGTGGCTCACCCGATAAATAGTGGGGAAAGAAAAAAA
>NZ_HF986810.1:0-5776 GCF_000431195.1 Prevotella sp. CAG:255
TAATATAAAGATAGGCGGCAAGTATATTACTTGCCGCCTATCTTTATTGTTAACTGTTTTTAGTCTTTATTCCTCAACAGCAGCTTGCGCCGCAGCTTTTTAATTCTAATAATCAGATGCTTACATTGATTGTGTAAGCAAATCGTATTGCACTGCATATAGCTTTTTGCTATCACATATTCCCCTTGCTTATAGAATAAACGTTTTTTTTGTTTCCATTAAAAATGCAAACATGAATAGTAGCTTATCATAAAGCAACAGTTAATCTACAGTACATTCATTTCTTATGTCCTCCTTTCTTTTAAAAGTTCGATAATGGCATCCTTGTCCTTCAAGTTAGAGTCAAGGCGTGTTATTTGAGCATTCAGGCTATCTATCTGTTCTTTTAATAGTTTAATTGTTTCATTTTTATTTTCAACCTCAGACTGTACCTTGCTTAGTTGGGCCGCAAGCTCAGCATCGCCAATGTTATTGTGTGCATTTCCGTCCACTGCCACTGCGGCAAGGTAAGCGGATATCTGATGCTGTACGGGGCAGAATAAGGTGAAGAAATTGAAGTCTAGCGCCTCACTTACTTTAATGAGGCGTTTGGTTTCCATCGTTTCCCGTTCCAAAATACGGTTAACGTGTTGCTGGGTTACGCCTATCCTGCGTCCAAGCTCAGATTTGCTTATTCCCAATTCTATGCGGCGCTTTTCTATCGCTTCACCCACATGTATGTTTTTAATATCTATGTTCATTTAGTTAAATCGACAATTTTGTAGGTATAAACAGAAATCATTAAATAAATATTTGGCTGCATAAACATTTTTATGTTACTTTGCAGGCGTTAAATTTCTTGTTTGGAGAATACAAAGTTAAACATTAAACATTAAACATCCAAAAGTTATGGCAGAAAACTTGGAAAAAATCCGTCCCGTGCTTACAGCACTCGAGTTTGGTGATGAAGTGACATTTCCCATTTCACGGCTGAAAAGTGTCCGCACGCAGGCTTCAGAGTTGGGTGCTATCTTTAACCGTCAGTTTAAGACAAAAACAAATCGTGAGAATCAAACTATTACAGTCAAAAGAGTTAAGTAGCAAATATGCCTCTATTTCAGTTTCTTGACCATTTGATTCCTTATGATACATTCTTGAACGACCTTGCTGCAAGGATTGTCAAGCTGTTGAAAGCTGACCATGACGACCCGGAATATGTCAGCCAAAGGAAGGCGTATCAGATGTTTGGCCGCCGGAACGTCGAGAGATGGAGGCGCCAAGGGAAAATCGTGCCCTGTAAAAGGCCGGGAAAGGTTGAATACAAAACGGCCGAGCTACGTTTTCTGCAACGGACTGTACAAGATTATTTTAATAATCAGCCATCGAGCAGCATAACAAACAAGAAGAGAAAATGAATTTATAAACCATTTTATGGCTATGTCAAACATATTATCGATGTGTAAAATGGTAGAAAATATATGTATAATCAATGAAAGAGCTGCAGCCAACTTGTAATCCGGATGGAGTCTATTCTGTTAAGCGCACTTGCGCCGAGCTTGGCGTAAGTCATAAGACGTTGCGAAAGTATAGAGAGAACGGTTATATCAAGCCGGTCAACCCCGGCAATTCCAAGCGTCCTAAGTATTCGGGGCAATCCATTATCGAGTGCTGGCACATCTTAACGAAATTATGATCAGTGAAGCCACCATAAGTAAAGTCAGGGGTGTCGACATAGAAAATGTGCTGTGCACTTACGTCAGCCTTAAAAGGAAAGGCTCGTCGCTGGTCGGGCTATGCCCTTTCCATTCAGAAAAGACACCGTCCTTCACAGTGTCGCCACAGAAGGGCTTGTACCATTGCTTCGGCTGCAACCGTGGCGGCGATGCCATCTCGTTCGTAATGGAGAAAGAGAACCTGTCTTTCACGGATGCGGTGGTGTTCATAGCCAAGCAACATGGCATTGCAGTTGAATACATGGAAGAGGAACGCAATGAGGAGGAAACGGCAGAGGCCCGACACAAGGAGTCGCTGCTCATTGCCCTTGAGCAAGTCCAAAAGTTTTTCTACGACAGTCTGAGAAAAACGGATGACTCTGAAAGCCGCCAGGCGCGTGACTATACTTATGGCAGATGGCCGGAAGAAACCTGTTCCGTGGCAGGGATAGGCTACGCCCCGAAAGACGGTGGGCTTTTCATGGACCATTGCCGCAAGTCATCTATAAGTGAGAAAGTCCTTTTCGAGCTTGGACTGTTAAGGCGCAGTGAGGACAGTGGCGCATACACCATGTTCAGGCAGCGCATCATGATACCCATCCGTGACAGGTGGGGGCGCGTCACCGCCTATACGGCACGGTATATCGGCACGAATCCCAAAGCCCCGAAATACGTCAACTCCGCCACAAGCCCCGTCTATTCCAAAGGAGATACGCTGTTCGGGATAGACAGGGCAAGCCGCACCCGTAACTCAGACTACTTCATTGTGGTGGAAGGCGCACCTGACGTCCTTAGGATGCAGTCAGTTGGATATGACAACACCGTGGCCGCGCTTGGTACGGCATGGACGGACAGCCAGCTTACATTGTTAAAGAAGTTCACTTCCGCGATATGTTTTGTTCCCGATTCGGACGTTGCGGATGGAAAGGCATATGGCCCCGGATTCGAGGCGGTCATGGCAAACGGGGCTGCCGCTATTCGAAAGGGATTTCACGTGACGGTCAGGGAACTACCGTTTGCAAAAGTCAACATACCCGATGACAAACTCTATACACTTTACCCGGACGGAATACCAGATGATGCCGTAAGGGAAAAGCCGATAAAGAACGATGCGGATAGTTACATCCGCTCAAAGGAGGATTTCACCTCACTTGAGGAAAAGCACTTCATCGTCTGGCTGGCACAGAAACGGTTTCTCGTTGCTGACTCATTGGTGGAGGAGCGCAAGTGTGTGGCGGATATTGCCGGCCTGCTCCGCTACGTGGACGACCAACTCGTCTTTGACCAGTGCATAGAACAACTTTCAAGACTGCACGGCAAGGCGAAGCTGTGGCGCGATGCCGTAACGCAGGCACGTGGCGAAGCCCGAAAGAGGAAAGACAGGGCAACCCCGATGGACGAGAGGCAGCGCGAAGCGGAACTCCTGCGGCAGTTCGGCTTGTTTGTCCGTGACAACTGCTATTACGCCACTCCCGACGATGACGGTGAGCCTGTGAGGATTTCCAACTTCATCATGGAACCGCTGTTCCACATCGAGGACGAGAACAACGGCACGCGCATATTCAGGATGCGCAACATGTACAACGTCTGTCGCGTGGTAGAGCTGAAAGAATCAGAGCTGTGTTCGCTGAGCAACTTCCAGCAGAAAGTCGGCTCATTGGGCAATTACGTATGGCTGTCCAAGATAGACAAGCTCAACCGCGTCAAGGAATACCTGTACTCCAAGACCGACACTGCGGAGCGGATAAGAAAATTGGGATGGAATGCCGAGGAAGGTTTCTTCGCTTTCGGCAACGGCATACTGGACGGTGGCACGTTCAAGAAAGCCGATGACCTTGGGATAGTCCGTGACGTAAAAGGCAAGGCGTTCTACCTGCCCGGACATTCCAAAATCTACCAGCACAACTCGGAGATATACCAGTTCGAGCGATTGATGGTGCATGGAAACCGCAGCGGTGTGAAACTTTACGATTACGTGTCATTGCTGATGGACGTGTTCGGGGAGAACGCCACAGTCGCATTCTGTTACCTGTTGACCACATTGTTCCGTGATGTAGTGTTCAAACGTACAAGGCATTTCCCCATTCTCAATCTCTTCGGCGAGAAAGGCACGGGAAAGACCACCCTCGCCACTTCCCTCCAGTCCTTTTTCCTGCACGGCGTTGACCCTCCAAACCTCGGCGTGACCTCCGTCCCGGCCATGAACGACCGTGTGTCGCAGGCCGTCAACACCCTCACCGTGTTCGACGAGTACAAGAACGACCTTGACATCCGCAAGATAGCCTACCTGAAAGGACTGTGGGGAGGCGGAGGCCAGACCAAGAAAAACACAAACACGGACGGAATGGCGGCGCAGACCATCGTCAGCACGGGCATAGTGCTTTGCGGTCAGGACAAGCCCACACAGGACATGGCACTTTACACCCGTGTCCTGTTTCTTGCCTTTTCCAAGACCTCCTTCAGTCAAGTGGAAAAGAAACGCTATGAGGATTTGGTGGCAATGTGCAACATGGGGCTGACACACCTGACCATTGAAATCCTTAATCATAGAGAATTGTTTGAGAGGAACTTTCCGGAAATCTATTCCATCACCAAACGGGAGCTGGCCACGAAGTTGGAAAACGAAACGGTGCATGACCGCATATTCGGGAACTGGGTCATACCGCTGGCCACGTTCCGCACATTGGAAACGGTCATAGACGTGCCTTTCAGTTATGCAGAACTGTTTGATACCTCCCTATGCGGACTGCGCACCCAGAACGAGCTAGCTCAGGAAAGCTCCGAAATAGCCGACTTCTGGAACATGCTGCAAGGCTTCCAAACATCAGGGAAGTGCATAGAGAACGCTCATTACCGCATCAGATACATGAGGTCGTTCCGCCCGTTATCGTCAAAAGAGGCTATCGAGTTCAAGGAGGCACGCCCCATCCTGTATCTGAATACGGCGGCGGTTTCCTCGCTGTTCGGCAGCCGAAGCATGAATGCCACTGCCAACCGTTCCAACTGGTCAACTGTAATGTCGTACCTGAAATCGCAGCCGTCGTTCCTCGGCTTGAAGCAGGACAGGTTCACCATTCTTCTTCCCAATGGTCAGCCGGACTACTCGGTCGAGTTTGTCAACGGCCAGCAGGTCAGGAAAGTCAGGGTCAACCGCCCGAAGGCTTTGTGCTTCGATTATTTACAACTTAAGGAAAACTTCGGGCTTGACCTTGAAACGGAAGTCGTTTCGGAAGAATTGTAATAATTGAGTAAAAGACAGACTTTAATATTACTAAAGGTGTTAAATTTGTAACATGACAGTCCATTATCCGTAATTTTTTTGCGGCTGTATCTGTTTTTTTGTATCTTTGCAAGCATAAGTACTTAATGCTAAACGTTATTAAATCATGCTTACAAGATTCGCTGTGAAGAATTACCGTGGATTTGCTGACAAAATAGAATGGGATTTGTCACATCCAAGCAACTACACCTTCAACTCCCACGCCATAAATAACGGTGTAGTGAAGAACGGAATAGTGTACGGTCCCAATGGGTCTGGAAAAACAAATCTCGGACTGGCTATTTTTGATATAGCGAACCACTTGTCCCACAAATGGAAAAAGCCAGACTACTATCTGAATTTTGCATACGCAGCAAACATTATCAAACCTGTAGAGTTCGAGTACACTTTCGTTTTTGGTGATGACATATTGAATTACAGTTACTCAAAGAAGGCAAAAGACCTGAAAGGCGAATTGCTGAGCGAGAAACTGCTACTAAACGGGAAAGAGCTGGTATATAAGGATGCGGACGAACTTAGAATTGCGGAAGAGTTCGCCCTGTCTGACGCGGCTATCAATAGTTTGAAGACAGGTGCAAACAACATCTCCATCATTAATTACTTGGTGGGTACTGTCCCATTGGCCAAAGGCCATGCGATTTTGCGGCTTAAGGACTTTGTCGAAAATATGCTTTTTTTCAGAAGCCTGGACTATAGAGAATTCATCGGCTTGAAAGAAGGAGGTAGCAATATTGAAGAATACATCATTAAGAATGGACTGACAGAAGATTTTGCTGAATACCTGAAAGCAACCAGCCAGCAGGAA
>NZ_HF986811.1:0-28784 GCF_000431195.1 Prevotella sp. CAG:255
TATATTTTACAAAAGAAATAGGCAGACTTGTGACACTGGAACGGGAAATAAGACCGGACGGAAAGGATGAAAATCATACACAAATGGCAAAAACCAAAGGCTGATGGCAGAAATTAAAGGAGTTTGAATTCCAAAGAAAGAAAACTGCCGGCCGGTTACCGGTTACGACAGCCGATGCTACGGTCAAGCCTGTCATGAAGCAGCAATATTCATGAACGGCAGGAGAAATGCAAGGCTGTACGGCAAGCCATACGGGCAGTCAGCAACGCCATAAAACGCTGACAGAATGGACGTTATAGGCTTTTAAAGCCGGATGTATGACAAATGTAAAACACACCAATCTGAGGACCGGCTGCAAAAGGACACCTTTTAGAGGACAAAAGCATACCTTTTACACGATAAAAGGATAACAAACGGAACGCAAAAGCATACCTTTTGAAAAAGGAAAGAAAAGCTACCCTTTCTGAAACTTACGCAAACAGGAAAATGAAACGCCAAAAGGCCATGAACATAAACAAAAAAAGCGCATCATTTAACGATGCGCTCTACATAATGTAACAGGCGGTTAAGTCCGTCAACAAGCGTTGCTCTCGGGCAAGCTATGTTTATGCGGACAAACGGCCGGTCGGTTTCTCCATAAATATCTCCGCCGTTAAGCCACAGCTTTTCGCCGTCCTTCAGTTCGCTGATAATGTCAGAAGACGTGCGGCCAAGCGCCGTGCAGTCTACCCAAACGAGATAAGTGCCCTCAAGACGAAGCACCTTAAGCATAGGCATATGAGCAGCAAAGAAGTCGCAAAGGTAATCATAATTAGACTTGATATACGGCAAAAGCTCGTCGAGCCAGCCTTCGCTCTCATTATATGCAGCCTGAAGAGCCACCACGCCAAATGGACCTACATCGCACACCTCGTTGATATTTATCGCGCGGTCGATCTTCTTACGGACAGTGTCATCGGCGGCTATGATGTTGGCTATCTGCAGTCCGGCAATGTTAAACGTCTTGGTCGGGGCCGTACATGTGGCCGAATTTGCAAGAAACTCGTCAGACAGCGATGCAAAAGGCGTATACTTATAACCCGGCATCACTATGTCGCAATGTATCTCGTCGGCAATAACGAACACTCCGTGGCGCAGACATATTTCGCCCATGCGGCGCAGTTCGTCGGGCGTCCACACTCTTCCTGCCGGATTATGAGGGTTGCAAAGCAAGAAAGCCTTTACCGAAGGATCAGCCACGCGGCGCTCAAAGTCCTCAAAATCAACAGAATACGTTCCGTTGGAATAAACCAGTTTGTTCTCCTCTATTATGCATCCGTTGTTACGGATAGACGAGAAGAAGCAGTTGTAGACAGGCGTCTGAACCAGCACTTTGTCGCCCGGCACGGTAACGGCCTTGATGACAGCCGACACTGCCGGCACCACTCCCGTAGTGTAAATTATCCATTCGGGACGGAAAGTCCAGCCATGGCGGCGGGCAAACCAGCCAACTACGGCCGCATAATAAGATTGAGGCACGTGCTCATAACCGAACACACCATGCGCGGCACGGCGCTGCAGCGCCTCGATTATGGCAGGAGCCGTGCGGAAATCCATATCCGCCACCCACATCGGCAGCATGCCGTCGACATCTGTCTCGTCCCATTTAACACAGTCGCT
Source organism: Prevotella sp. CAG:255 (assembly GCF_000431195.1). Lineage (NCBI taxonomy): Bacteria > Pseudomonadati > Bacteroidota > Bacteroidia > Bacteroidales > Prevotellaceae > Prevotella > Prevotella sp. CAG:255. The sequence continues at coordinate 1,660 of NZ_HF986811.1, forward strand.
CCCCCTTCGGTCGACTATCTCGTCAAAATTAAATTTAGCCATAACATATAATATAATAAGGTGTAAACTATGCAGGGGCTCCATTGTCAGACGCCCGGAACGGGCCACTGACACCCCTTGCGGCATGGCACCGACTCCGCCTGCATGGCAGCACAAACAGCCGGTGCCCCAAGAAAGACATGCCATAAACGGCAAAGCCTTTTGTAAGCATTGTTCAATGCCGCCACAAAATTACAAAAGAAAAACCAAACCGCATATACCTTTTTTACGGCATAATAAGGCAAAATCAACGAAAAGTATACAAAAATATATAAAAACCAATAAATCATAAAAAGTTTTTATTACATTTGCACAATTCAAACGAAAGGAACTGATTATAAAAAACAATAATAAAAATTTTTAAAAAGAAACAGAAATGGCAAACGTAAAACCTGCAGAAGGTAAACTGGGTATTTTAGTGGTCGGTTGTGGAGCCGTTTCCACAACATTCATGACCGGTGTTTTGATGGCCCGCAAAGGACTTGCAAAGCCTGTAGGCTCAATGACACAGTATGACAAAATACGCGTCGGAAAAGGCGAAAACAAGAAATATCTCGCATACGGAGACATCGTTCCGCTTACTAACCTCAACGACATCGTATTCGGTACATGGGACGTTTATCCCCAAAACGCATATCAGGCAGCAATGTATGCCGAGGTGCTCAAGGAGAAAGACATCAACCCCGTGCGTGAAGAGCTTGAGCAGATAGTTCCGATGAAGGCTGCCTTCGACAAGAACTATGCCAAAAGACTCGACGGCGACAACGTGAAAGACGCTGCCACACGCTGGGAAATGGTTGAACAGCTGCGCGAGGACATACGCTCGTTCAAGGAGAAAAACGGCTGCGCAAGAATCGTTGTTATCTGGGCTGCATCTACCGAAATCTACGTACCTGTATATGAGCCGGTACACGGCACGCTCGCCGCTCTTGAAAAAGCAATGAAGGAAGACGACCGCGAGCACATCGCACCGTCTATGTGCTATGCCTACGCCGCACTCGCAGAGGGCGCTCCCTTCATAATGGGTGCTCCTAACACAACTGTGGACATACCTGCAATGTGGGAAATGGCCGAGAAGACCAAGATGCCTATCGCCGGCAAGGACTTCAAGACAGGACAGACACTGGTCAAGAGCGGATTTGCTCCTATCATCGGTACACGCTGCCTCGGAATGAGCGGTTGGTTCTCAACCAACATCCTCGGCAACCGCGACGGTCTTGTGCTCGACGAGCCCGAGAACTTCCGTACAAAGGAGGTGAGCAAGCTGTCTACACTCGAAACAATACTCAAAGCCGACAAACAGCCTGACCTGTATGGCGACATCTACCACAAGGTGCGCATCAACTACTATCCTCCACGCAACGACAACAAGGAAGGATGGGACAACATCGACATCTTCGGATGGATGGGCTACCCGATGCAGATAAAGATAAACTTCCTCTGCCGCGACTCTATCCTTGCAGCTCCGCTGCTGCTCGACCTCTGTCTGCTCAGCGACCTGGCAGCAAGAGCCGGACGCTACGGCATACAGCGCTTCCTCAGCTTCTACCTGAAGAGCCCTATGCACGACTATACAAAGGGCGAAGAGGCCGTAAACGACCTGTTCAAGCAGTACACAATGCTGAAGAATGCAATCCGCGAGATGGGAGGCTACGAGGCTGATGAAGAAATCGACTAACAGAAAGCGAACATCACGTATAATCTTACAATCGCTGCCGGCAGTGCCGGTGGCGATTGTAGTTGTTATATACGTCATGTCATTAATGCCGCGCTCAACAAAAAAGATGGAACGCGGGGCTGCGCTGATTGAGCACAAGTCTTACTACGAACTCACGGTTTCGGGCAAGCCCGTGGCATGGTTCGACGCGCTGACAGACAGCTGCATGTCTGACAACATCATGCTTTCGGCCGACTCGTCGGTAACCAAGCGTAGCATAATCAACGGCTGCTGGGTGAACAAGTATGCCTTCATGCCGTCGTGCCACGGCATGATTCTGACAACCGACCCTGACAGCATGGCCTACAAGACAATGGCAACTGCAAACAAGAACATCGGAAACGTGATAAAGAACACGGCCGAAAGACTTGAAAGTGCTATAAAATCGCTAAGCAAAAAGGACGAGGAACTGAGATACTATCTGAGCGTCCACAACGTAAACGACGACGGATACAACACGATGGCCTATCTTGACGGACGGCTGAAACAGCAGAAAGAACAGGCCGAAAAAGCCCTGGAAATCATCAGGAAAGCCCAAACGGCCAAGAATGCAGCCATAAGACTGGTGAGCAAATACACCCTGCTGCATAAAGACACGGCAGGACACACCGTAAGAATAGCCTGCAACACGATAACTCCTGCAAGCGAAAAGCCATTCAGAATAATACAGACATCAGACAAGCAAACGCCCGACAATGTATCGCCGACGTATCTTCATCAGTGGTTTACGCCTGCGACAGATGCAGAAAGAGGCATCATCGTGGCATCATATCCGGGCTGCATGCTCAACCGCTATGACGTCAATGGGGCAAAGGCGATCACATTCAGCGGCAAGGCAACGGGCAAAAGCCGCCACGACATTCCGCCGATGCTGGCTCCAGACGGGGCTGCCATATATACGTCAGACGGCCGCATGATGGGCATAAGCTATAACGGAAGAATAACAGGCACGGGAAACTTCGGCCTAGCACTTAAAAACTTGCTGCCATGAAGAAACTTATTTATATAGCTGCAACCGCAGCAATGCTGCTCATGTCGGCATGCTCGGTAAAGACTCCCGAGGGCACGGGCGTCGTGAAGAACGGCGACTACTGCTACCGCGGAGAACTTTCGGGCGGCAAATACAACGGCTATGGCGTGCTGACATTTAAGGACAGCATAGTCTACAGCGGACAATGGAAAGACGGAAAGCGCGACGGACTGGGCCAGACCACAGACTCGCTGGGACGCACAGTGACGAGTATGTGGAGAGCCGACTCGCTTGTCAGAGGCATCAGAAACGACTCGGCAGGCACCTACATCGGCGAGTTTAACGGTAAACTGGTGGAAGAAGGCCACGGCATATACTTCGGCAAGGACGGCAGCTTCTACAACGGCAACTGGAAAGACGGCCTCTACAGCGGCTTCGGATGCTCCATGAGCGCTGCCGGAAAAGCCCGTACAGGCGAATGGAAGGCAGGAAAATTCCGCGGCGAGCGCCTGACCTACACGGCCGAAAGGATTTACGGCATTGACATATCACGCTACCAGCACGGCAAGGGACGCAAGAAATATCCCATTCACTGGAACAAAGTGCGCATAACACACCTTGGGAAAATAAGCCGCAAGAAAGTGAGCGGAACCGTAGACTACCCCGTGTCGTTCGTATACATAAAGTCGACCGAAGGCACAAGTGTGCGCAATCCATACTATCTGTCCGACTATCAGCAGGCTCGGAAGTACGGCATACACTGCGGCGCCTACCACTTCTTCTCGCACACTTCGCAGGCATCGAAGCAGGCATACTTCTTCCTGAAGCACTCGCGCTTCAGCAAAGGCGACTTCCCGCCGGTGCTCGACGTAGAGCCAACGCCGTCGCAGGTAAAGGCAATGGGCGGTCCGGCAGCCATGTTCAGCCGCATACGCACGTGGCTAAACATCGTAAGACAGCGCACGGGAGTGAAGCCCATACTGTATGTCAGCCAGCAGTTTGTGAACCAATATCTGCCCGAAGCGCCCGACCTTATGCGCGACTACATGGTGTGGATAGCGCGCTACGGCGAATATAAGCCCGAAGTGAGACTAGTGTTCTGGCAGCTGTGCCCCGACGGAAGGGTTAGCGGAATAACCGGTGAAGTGGACATCAACGTGTTCAACGGATACCGCGACCAGTTTAACCAGTTTCTTATTAACGAAAGAATAAAGTAAACTTGTGAAGCGGCGGCATGGAGATTCCTGCAGAAGACGCCGAAAAACAAACGCCAGACCGGCTCCGAGAGCATGATATGTCATGGCCATAAGATGCCTCAACGACATAAACAGCTCCCGGAGCCGGTCATAAAGAAATCAGAATCTCTGGTCGAGAGTAAGACTAATCAGACTGTAACAAAAGCATAATAAGCATGCCACGCCGGCATGCCTGCCGCAAGACAGCGGCCAAAGAAACATATTCGCCCGCAGCCATTGGCCACGGGCGTTTTTTTATTTATATCTTATTATTATCGTAACCTTTGCGTGTCCGTAACTGCCGGCATGCGCACCGAAGCTGTAAGGCGAGTCGCATTTAAGCATATAGACACGGTTCTGACGCGGACGGCTTGTGGTAAGAATCATCGTGAGGCCCTTGCTGTCGCGCTTTTCCGTGAAGTCGCCGTTGGGCGATTCAGCCTTGAACGCATCAATGAGGGCCTTTACACCCTTGTCATAAAGCTCGAGCACCTTAACCACCTTCTGCACCCTGCGTGTGCGCGGATCGCGCTCCACTGCCGACGTAAACCTGCTCTGTCCTATCGCCGAATAGCGTTCCACCTGCCTGTCGATGCTGTTCTGAGCCATGGCGGCAAGCAGCGTGCCTAAGGTAAAAAACAATATTAGAATCAGTCTGCGTATCATGGTTACATTATTTTTAATCGTTCAACATCTCGCTTATGCGCCTGCGCTCTGACGGGTCGTCAATGCTGTTGAGCACCTCCTGCTCCGCATTATCCGCAACGTTTGCCGAACTGATGCGGCGCTCTATGCGTCCGGCATCGTCGAGAGCCTTCTCTATGTCGTCCTTTATCTCGCTGAGGTCGTCTATGCGGTGGCCGTTCTCTATGACATAACTGCCGCCGTAAAGCCTTGCCAGATGCCTGTCTTCACGATAGCCGGCATAAGCCACCACGGCAGACACCACTATAAGCACCACGGCCGCCGCGGCTGCCACACGCATAAGCACGCGGCGCAACTTCAGACGGCGGGGCTCTCCGGCCTGCATAGAGGCAAAGCCGGCAAACACTTCGCGATAGCCTTGAAGACGGGCGGGCACGCTGCGGCGGGCAAAAAACTCGTACAGCCGCTGCTCCTCCCTGAGCGTCGTCTCTCCGTCGAAGAATTTTCCGATAAGCCTTTCTATCTCTTTTATCTTACGTTCGTTCATATCCGTAGTTATGTATAAAGTCGTTACATATTATGCAAATACTGCTCTTTCACGGCCATTCGGGCCCTGCTCAGTGCCTTGCGCACCGCAGCTTCGGTTCCGCCCGTAAGCCTTGCTATGTCGGCCATCGACATGCCGTCGATATGGCGCAGGCGCAATATAATCTGCTGCGCAGGCGGCAGCGTGCCCACTATGGCCATCATGCGCTCTATCCGCTCGATGTCGGCCGAGGCATTACTGAGGTCGGGCACGTCGGTAGTGTCTATGCTCAGCGTGTAATGATGACGTCGCAGATAGTCGATGCAGAGGTTATGCACCAGCACACGGGCCAGCGGAGCCATGGGGCTGCGCAGCTCGGCACACATAGCCCAAAGCTTCAGCATGGCGTCCTGCACGAGGTCTTCGGCACAGTCGGTGCCACCGAGCCATCGCGCGGCCATTGCCGTAAGTGCTGGTCTGAGGCTTAGAGCCTCCTTTTCGAATTCGTCTGCTGTCATCTAAACACTATTTTTGCTCAAACATTGCATCTGCCGGCATCGCCGGACATGCAGTCGCCATGTCAGTCGAAGTTGTTAAGCCGGCTCGTGTCTATCCTAGAAATGCCGCTGCCGCCTATATCTATCTTGTCGGCCGTGCCCGAAAGCGCTATGTTTCCGTTGCCGTTTACGCTGGCGGTTACGCTAAGGCAGTCGACATCCATATTAACTTTTGCCGCGCCGTTGCATTTTATGCTCATCACGTCGCCCTTGAACTTTCCGTTAATTTTCCCTGAACCATCAATATAGAAATCAACATTTTTGGCATTAATGCCAATTTCGCACTTGTCAGCGCCATAGCATCTCCAATACAGATTGCGCGCCTCGATGTCGCCACTGATACTGTTAGAGCCGTTGTTGCTTACGCTCATATCGCCTGAAACCTTCATCTGTGCGCTGCTGTTGTAGGCTCCGCTGTTGCTCAAGTCGAACGAGCCGGCGTCTATAACTCCGTTGTTTGTCAGCGCGCCGCTGTTTGACATGCGGCACGAGCCGGTTTTAAGCTGGTTAACATACAGCCTGAGTGCGCCGCTGTTGCTTACGGTCAGACTGCCGGTCTTCAGAGTTTTTGCCCTGAATGAGAACGAGCCGCTGCATGCTATGCGGTCGATGCGCGGAGCCGTGATATAAAGTTTGCAGTTGAGCGAGCCGATGTCTTTCCAGTTGTTTTTCTTCGAGAAGCCAACAACAAGTATTCCGTCAGACACCTTGAAGCTCAGATTATTAAAGTCGCAGCTGCGCCCTTCGAACTCCACCTTATATTCAGAGCCTTGCGTATAGTACACCTGGGCAGCGCTCACAACGTTTATCCCGTGGAAGTTTTTCAGCGACAGGGTCTTTCTTACGGTCTTTGAATCATGGTTTGAGAACAGGCCTGACCACACGGTGCCGGCATCTTCGTATGATACATTCTTGTTGGAACATCCGCCGGAAATGAACGGCATTACGGCCAATATTGCCGAAAACAGATATAACTTAAACTTCATCATAATCTTATTTTTAATGTTTCTTCTGTTATCAGTACGCAGAACATTGCCATTTGTGACACGAAAAACTAACTTTTTTTCATGCCGGCATGAATTAATTTGCATCCGTCCGTGGCACTCCATGCTATCGGGCGTGCAACGGATTGACTGTCAACGCGTTGCAAAAGACCGTCTTTCAGCCTGCAAAAGGGCACCTTTTAGACGGCAAAAGGCCACCTTTCGGAATCCAAAAGGTGGCCTTTCGTAAAACTTGATGCCATATGCCCGGCGTAAAAGCCGTGCCGCAGGCAGCTGATACCGGCAAGCGGCAGCATGCCTGTGGGCGCTTTAGCGTGTTTATTGAGATGTTTCTTTATGTCGTAGCTAGCCTGTCGCCGGTTAAAAACCAAAGGTCTTGACAACCTGGCCGCCGTAAGTGGCAATGCTGACCTGCACCTCGTCGCCTGCCGACAGCTCTATGGGGATATACTCCACGGGGATGCTCATGTAGAGCTTGGCCGAATAATATTCGGGCACTGATGCCTGGTCGTGATACAGCGTGAGGCGCACAAGGCGCGTGCCGTCGGTGCGCGTGTCAATGCCGTCGCATGCCATGCCAACCGTCTGCTGGCCGTACTCGCCGTCAACGGTGCCGGTCTTCACGCTCAGGTCGAGGTTGATGTATTTGCCGTTATGGCTTTTCCATGCACTCTCGAACACCACGGGGTCGGTCTTCATGCCTCCCTTTATGTCGGCGGTTGCCGTAACCGCAGGCGTAAGCACCTGCGTCGCGCCCACCGGCTCGGCCACATACTGCCCATTGCCGTCCTTCACCTTATTATAATATATAAGCGAACGGTAAGCCGTGTCGGGCTTTTCTGCCCAGTCGAGCTTCACGCTCCGCGTAAGCCAGAGCCTCTCGTCGCGGTCGGTTACGATGCTCACCACCTTTGCCGACGCGTCGGTCTCGGCCTCAACAAAGTCGGCCACCATATACGACAGGCTGCCGTCGCCCGTATCATAGCTGTCGCTGCTGCACGCCATGAGCAGTGCAACGAGCGGCATCAGCATAAAAAAACGTCTTATTCTCACTCTGAAGCCTTTATAAAGTTCCTGGCCGGATTGGCATACATCGTGAGCATCCGCTCGCGCAGATATGCCTCGTCCTTGTTCTCAATATTTATTTTGGCCATCTGTCCGTCAAGATATTTCTCAAAGGCAGCCTTGTCCTCGTCTGTATATTTGTCGGCATGAGCCGTGCCGCCGTCGAGCGTGTCGAGCGCCACATAGTTGAGCGGATAGAGCCTGTAGTTGCGGTGAATCTCGTGGTCGATGTGTGCCGCAATGACGTCAAACACCTCCGTCTTGGGCATTTCGGGGTCGAGCGTGTCGAGCCATTCGTCGATGCACGGCGCACAATGGTAATGCACACGGCCCTTGTTGCCTGTTATTCCGGTCTGCATGCTCACCACATCGTCCTGTGCCGACTTCTTCCAGCCGGCAATGTCGCGCTTAAGCTGAAACTCCTGAGCCTTCAGGAAGTCGCATGGGTCGAGCTCATACGATATTGCCATCGGCACAATGTGCAGCCTCTTCAGCTTCTCCACCACGCTGCCCTTGCCTCCGCCCATGGCCATCATCTTCAGAATGGCCGGCTGCGTGCGGTCGTCAGAGTCCTTGGCGCGGCCTTCGCGCTGTGCAATCCAGATATTGTCGTGCTTCTGCTCCATCACGAAGTACATATAGTCAGACATCACCTTGCTTGCGGCAAGCGTCTCGCGGGGCGACAGTCCGCGCTTCACGATGAACGACTTTACCACCCTTACCAGGTCTTTCACCCACGGCAGCGACAGCAGGTTGTCGCCTATGGCTATCTCGCAGGTGGTCTTGAATCCGTTGTCGATAAGTCCCTTGCCGAGGAAGGCAGGGTCGATCACTATGTCGCGGTGGTTGCTCACAAAAGTGTAACGCCTGTCGACGCTTATGCACGAAATGTCCATCGAGAAGCCCTTCGTGAACGAATCGACAAGCTTCTGCAAGAAAGCATAGCAAAAATTCAACTGAAACTCAAAATTAGTCTTGCACGAGTACATCTTCTTCTCGATCATCTCAAACGGCACTCCGGGCAAAACAAACTCAATAACCTTCCTGAACTGCGGATTGGCCAGCAGCCTTTCATAAGCCTGAGGAAGCTCTTCCGGCTCAAAAGGCCGTATCTCGTCAAACTCAACCGGAACTTTCATAGTACGAAAAAATTTTATTGTTATTCTGTAAAACGGTTAAAAGAGCCTTCAATCCCAGCTCTCTTAACCGTATATTTAAAAAGTTTCAGAATTTTATCTGAACTGGTTTTCCACGATGTCTGTCAGCACATCCGTCATGTTAAGGCCGGCAGCCTTAACCTGCTGCGGAATAAAGCTGGTGGCTGTCATGCCCGGAGTGGTGTTGATCTCTATCATGTTCACCTTGTCAACCTCCTGTCCGTCGCTGCCCTTTCCGCGGCTGATGATGTAGTCGATGCGGATTATTCCGTTGCAGTGGAGTATGTCATAAATCTGGCTTGTAATCTCGTTTACGCGCTTTGTGGTCTCCTCACTGAGGCGTGCCGGCGTAATCTCCTGCACCTGTCCGTTGTACTTGGCGTCGTAATCGAAGAACTCGCGCTGCGTAACCACCTCTGTTGCAGGCAGCACCACGGTCTTGTCGTGAGTCTTGTAGCAGCCTATCGATATCTCTGTTCCTTCCATGTAACGTTCCACCATCACATCCTCGCTCTCGAGCATGGCCTTGCGTATGGCCGGAGCAAGCTGGTCTTTGTTCTTCACCTTCGACACTCCGAAGCTGCTGCCGTCGGCCGCAGGCTTAACGAAGCAAGGCATGCCGATGCGCTCCTCTATCTCGTCGTCGCTTACAATCTCCTCATATCCCTTGCGTATCAGCAGGCTGTCGGCCACTCTTACGCCATAGCCGCGCAGATACTGGTTAAGCACAAACTTGTTGAAAGTGAGCGCCTCAACAAGCACGCTGCTTGTTGAATAAGGCACATGCACAAGCTCAAAATATCCCTGCATGATGCCGTTCTCGCCCGGTGTGCCGTGTATGGTGATATAAGCATAGTCAAACTGCACCAGTTTACCATTCTCCATGAATGAGAAATCGTTGCGGTCAATGCGGGCTGTTGTGCCGTCTGGAAGGTTGACATGCCAGTCAAGGCTTCTCACAACAACAATATACACATTGTAACGCTCCTTGTCAAAAAAAGAGTAAAGGCCCTGTGCAGAGCGCAATGAAACCTCATACTCTGAGGAATCTCCACCGCACACGATGGCAATAGTTCTCTTTAAATTCTTCATACAATATTTTTATTTAAATTCATTTCCGTTTATATAAGTCCTCCAACGCCCTATCAGCTGTTCCATGTCGGCAGGAAGCTGCGAGGTGAAGTCGAGCTGCTTGCCGGTCTTTGGATGCACGAAGCCGAGCGTGCGGGCATGAAGCGCCTGGCGCGGACATATCTTCAGGCAGTTCTCTATAAACTGCTTGTAGCTGCCGCTGCGGTTTCCGCGCAGTATGACTGTGCCTCCGTAGCGCTCGTCGCCGAAGAGCGGATGGCCGATATGCCGCATATGGGCACGTATCTGATGGGTGCGGCCGGTCTCGAGGATACACTCAACCAGCGTGACATAGCCGAAGCGCTCTATCACGCGGTAGTGGGTTACGGCATGCTTGCCTATACCCGAGTCGGGCGAGAACACCGCCATGCGGAGCCTGTCCTTAGGATCGCGGCCGATGTTGCCCTCAATGCGCCCTTCATCTTCGGTGAAATTACCCCACACCATGGCGTTATAGCTGCGGTGTGTAGTCTTGTTGAAGAACTGTGCGCCGAGCTTTGTCTTTGCGTCCGGCGTCTTGGCAATGACCAAAAGGCCGCTTGTGTCCTTGTCTATACGGTGAACGAGGCCCACTTCAGGGTCGTTGGGGTTATACGAAGGCAGGTCGCGCAGATGCCATGCTATGGCATTGACCAGCGTGCCGTGATAGTTTCCGCAGCCCGGATGGACAACAAGTCCGGCAGGCTTGTTTATCACTATCAGCTCCGAATCTTCATAGACCACATCCAGCGGAATGTCCTCGGGCTCTATTGTGTTGTCATACTGAGGGCGGTCGAGCATCAGGGTTATGACGTCGAGCGGGCGAACCTTATAGTTGCTCTTCACCGGAACGTCGTTGACATGCACGAATCCGGCGTCAGCCGCACGCTGAATGCGGTTGCGGCTTGTGTGCTGCAGCTTCTCGAACATGTACTTGTCGATGCGTAGGGGCATCTGTCCCTTGTCCACGACTATGCGCAGATGCTCATACAGCTGTTGCTGCTCGTCGTCCTCAAGTTCCTCTATATAATTGTCTGTCATATAAATATCTCGTTTTACAGAAGGCCTGCGGCATCATAACCCGCACGGCCATGGCAGCCATCATCATTCCGGACCGGTGACCACCTCAAACTCGTCGACATCGCCTCCCTGCGTCTGCACGCCCTGAACCGACGGGTCTGCCATGTCGTGATGCATGGTAGAGTCGGCACTGCCGTCATAATAGAAATCTGGATCAGCGTATATTATCGAGTCGTTCATGTCGCGCATGCCGTCTCCCACCTGAAGCACGAGCACGTCGTTTACCGACACTTTCTGTCCGTTGCGCAGGCTCTTGCCCTTCGACTTCAGCCCGTACACCCAGTCTTTCTCGCCCGGGATAAACTCCGTCGGGCCGACCTTGAAGCCCATTGCCATCAGCTTGGCGCGCGCCTCGCGGTAAGAACAGTTGTCGATGATGTCGGGTACGGTCAGCATCGGCGAGCTCGAAGAGTTGATGACGACATAAACCACACGGCCAGACTTAACTTCCCTTCCTGCCTCGGGCGACTGTTCAAGGATACAGTCGGGCGGAAGCGTCTTGACGTATCCGGTGTCGCTGACAACAATCTGCAGGCCTCTGTCGTTGAGGATATGCTCGGCATCGGCAAAGAGCTTATGCCTCACGTCCGGTATCTTTATCTTCTCGCCATGATGGGTGTATATGTCGATGCCCATCTTCACGCCCCAGCACAGCAGGACAACAACCAGGAACATTGCAAGGAAGTTGGCCCAAAGCCTTAAACTAAAGATTTTTCCGAAGAAATCTTTTGTCTTCATCTATGTCGTAGGTTTTTCTGCAAAGGTATAAAAAAAAGAGAAAGAAGCAAAGATATTACTTTACTTCTTTCTCATTTCCCGTTTAATTTCTTTGGAACATTTGGTTATTTACCGTGGTTCTCGTCAGAAACTGTAAGCTTTTTACGCCCTTTTGCACGACGTGCTGCAAGCACGCGACGGCCGTTCTTTGTAGCCATTCTCTCACGGAAACCGTGCTTGTTCACTCTCTTTCTGTTGTGCGGCTGAAATGTTCTTTTCATCTTATTTAATTATTTATTGTTTATTTTATTCCTCGCTTTGGGCTGCAAAAGTACACATTTCTTTTTAAATAACCAAGAATTAAGCGTTTTTTAGGTCAAACTTTTATGTTTTTTTCTAAAAAAATCGTAACTTTGCGCCCTGAAAGCCAAACATTTACAACATAATGATGCTTTGGCACGGGGCAAAAGCCCGCAGCAAGAGACGAGGCGCCCGCCCGTCAGCAGTCAGGAATCAACAATAAATTCATATATTACGAACAATGATTAACTCACAGGAAATTAAAAAAGGAACATGCATCCGCATGGACAATCAGGTATGGATTTGCATCGACTTCCAGCACGTTAAGCCAGGTAAGGGTAACACCGTTATGCGTACAAAACTGAAGAACGTGACCGACGGCCGCGTTCTGGAGCGCACATTCCAGGTTGGCTTCAAGCTCGAAGACGTAAGAATAGAGCACCGTCCGTATCAGTATCTTTATGAGGATACAACAGGTCTTATCTTCATGAACCAGGAAACTTTCGAGCAGATTCCTATCGCCAAGGACGCTATCATCGGCGTTGACTTCATGAAGGAGAGCGACATCGTTGAGGTTGTAACCGACACTACAGACGGAACTATCCTCTATGCCGAAATGCCTGTAAAGACAAACTTGCGCGTAACACACAGCGAACCGGGCATCAAGGGCGACACAGCTACCAATGCCACAAAGCCGGCTACACTCGAAACCGGTGTTGAGGTGAGAGTGCCGCTGTTCATCAACGAAGGCGACCTCATCCAGGTTGACACACGCGACGGAAGCTATCTGAACCGTGTAAAGGAATAAGCATGCTCAACCTGACGTTGAGAACATAAACAAACAAGGAGCCAGGGCTTCGGCACGGCGACCGCTGACACATCGCGATGCGGTTTCCTTACCGAAGGCTTGGCTCCTTCTCTTTTATAATCCTCCATGCAGAGGAGGTGCAAACATAAAGTAACCGTTAACCTTACAGGACAAATGAAATATTCTTTTATCATACCGGTGTTCAACCGCCCGGAGGAAGTTGACGAACTGCTGAAGAGCCTTACGGCACAGACCGTGAAGGACTTTGAGGTGATTATTGTTGAAGACGGCAGCACACGCACATGCAAGAGCGTATGCGAGGGATACAGCGGAGCGCTCGACATTCAGTATTTTATGAAGAAGAACAGCGGACCGGGACAGAGCCGCAACTATGGAGCGGAGCGCTCTAAAGGAGAATATCTCATTGTGCTCGACTCTGACGTGGTGCTGCCCGAGGGCTATCTCGCGGCAGTAGACGCCGAACTGGCCAAGACCGGGGCCGACGCCTTTGGCGGTCCTGACCGCGCGCACGACTCGTTCACCGACACGCAGAAGGCCATAAGCTACTCCATGACAAGCTTTTTCACCACCGGAGGCATAAGGGGCGGAAAGAAGAAACTCGACAAGTTTTATCCCCGTTCGTACAACATGGGCATACGCCGCAGCGTATATCTGAAGCTGGGAGGATTCTCAAAGATGCGCTTCGGCGAGGACATCGACTTCAGCATACGCATATTCAAGGCGGGCTGCAACTGCCGCCTGTTCCCCGACGCATGGGTGTGGCACAAGCGCCGCACCGACTTCCGCAAGTTCTACCGGCAGGTATTCAACAGCGGAATAGCGCGCATCAACCTTTACAAGAAGTATCCCGAATCGCTCAAGATAGTGCACATGCTGCCGACGGTGTTCACCGTAGGCGTGACGGCCCTGGTGCTGACATCTGCCGTGGGGCGTGTGCTGATGGAATACGACAGTATAGACAAGTGGTACTGGCTGTGCGCCGGGCCCTGGCTTCCGATACTTCTCTACTGCCTGCTGATACTCATCGACTCGTCAATAAGCAACCGCAGCTTTAAGGTAGGACTGCTCAGCATCCCGGCATCGTTCATCCAGCTGTTCGGCTACGGATGCGGATTCATCACTGCATGGTGGAAGCGCTGCGTGCTGAAGCACGACGAGTTTCATGCATTCGACAAAAACTTTTATAAGTGAGAATGGAGAATTGAGAATGGATAATTATGATTACCTTTGAAAGGTATAATTTTGATGTAATCTGATTATTCATTCTCAATTCTTCAATTAAAGCAATCTGCTGACAGCAACCAGCTGCATATTTAATTCATGCAATCGGCATACGCTTCATTCTTTTTACCTTTACAACCTTATTCTTTACCTTTATAACCTTAAAACAACACTAATGCTACAACGGAAAGAAAACATAATATTAACCAAGACCGAGGCCTTTTCTGCACGTATAGTCAATATGTACAGATACCTTGTTGAGGTGAAACACGAACACATTATAGCAAATCAGATACTTAGAAGCGGCACAAGCATCGGAGCCAATACAGCTGAAAGCAGAAACGCACAAAGCAAAATTGACTTTATACATAAGCTGAGCATTGCGCTAAAAGAAGCCGACGAAACGGAATATTGGCTGAAAATGCTTAACAGCGGCCATTATATTACGGACAGGCAACTGCAATCTATGATGAACGACAACGAGGAAATTATACGCATACTCACCAAAATTATAAAAACATCAAAAAGCAGTTTAGTGCCATAAGCAGAGATATTTACGTGCCCTGCTATTACCCCATTTCTACATTTTGTAACAATCTAACTTGTTTTGTACACGTCCAATCTGCAAACAAAGCAACACAATAATAATCAAAAAGGCAAATCATAATTTTCCATTCTCAACTCTCAATTCTCAATTTAGAACAATATGTCAAAACTAAGCATAAACCAATGGGCCGAGGACGACCGGCCACGCGAAAAGATGATGCGGCTCGGGGCACAGGCGCTGTCGAACGCCGAACTGCTGGCTATACTCATAGGCTCGGGCTCGCCCGAAGAAAGTGCGGTAGACCTCATGAAGAGAGTGCTCAACGACTGCAACAACAACCTTAACTCTCTCGGCAAGATGAGCATCGACCAGCTCACCTCCGGCAACTACAAGGGCCTGGGACCGGCCAAAGCCGTAACCATACTGGCAGCCTGCGAGCTGGGCAAGCGCCGCCAGGCCGAGAAGGCTGAAGAGCGCAAGCGGCTCGACTCGGCAGCTGCAATCTACGAGTTTATGCACCCAAAGATGCAGGACTTGAGCGAAGAGGAGGCATGGATCTTGCTGATGAACCAGAACTGCAAGCTGATAAAAGACATGCAGCTGTCGCACGGCGGCATAACCGAGACGGCCGTGGACATACGCGTGGTGATAAAGAACGCACTGCTGTGCAACGCCACCATCGTGGTGCTCTGCCACAACCATCCGAGCAACAACCCCATGCCGAGCGGCGACGACGACAGACTGACGCAGCGCATGAAGAAGGCGTGCGAGATAATGCGCCTGCACTTTCTCGACCATCTGATAATCACCGACGGACGATATTACAGCTATTCGGAGGAGGGACGGCTGTAAGGAAAACGCCTCCCTGCAAAGGCAAAGCACACAACCGCGCAACAGCCTGACATCCAACACGTTACAAAAGGCCATCTTTTAGCTTCTAAAAGGTGGCCTTTTAGCGTGCAATATGTGGCCTTTCGGAAGGCGAAAGGCGGTCTTTTAGAAATCAGTCTCAATGGCAATACCATACAACAGCCTAAATCGCCACAATCCAGGTCAATGCAACGCCGGTGAAAGGCAGCAGAAAAAGGCCGGCAGCAAAGCATTGACGACGGCAGAGAATGACAGAGTTTTCAGTGTAGAAAATATATTTTTACAAGTTTTAACCATACCCCCATGCAAGTTTTCTGTCGCCGTAACATTTACAATTACGAGTACTCACAAACAAAATAACGTAAAATTAAAAACAAAAAAGCAATGAAATCTTTGAAATTAATATTTGGATTTATCATGGGCTTATGCCTCACAGCAACAATGACATCTTGCGACGACGATGAAGACAACGGCGTAAGCGTACCACAGGAAGTACTCAGCGCAATGCCCGGCACATATGTAAACAGCATGGAATACGGCGAAGCTACAGCCGACTCGGCAATGACCGTAACTCTCGGAACAGCCGACATGCAGTTCAACCTGCCCGTAAGCAACATCATAAAGGACGTTGTTGCAGCAGAAAACCTCGAGCAGGCGCTCAACACATACAAGGCCGACACATGCAGCGTAAGCTACAGAATAAGCGGATATGCCAACAACATTGTAAGCATGACAGCCGACAGCTGCATCTGCAACTTTGAATACCAGGCCGGCGAGAACACCGTGAAGGCTACTGCCGACGTGGCCGTTACGACAGCATCATACAACGGGGAGGACAACAAGCTGACGCTGACACTCAACATCAAGAACGTGAAAATCGACGGAAAACAAGTTGAGGACTACACAGCAACAACTGTCACTCTGCCTGCAACCGAAAAACAGCAAGACAATCAATAATTACTACAACTGAATCCGCCCGGACGCCTTCTGCCATACGCTTGCGTCCGGGCTTCTTTTTGCGCAAAGTCCAATCTCAGCCAACACCACTCCGCTGCACAGACAGGGCAACAGCCGTGGCACAACAGAGCGCCGCACGGCACAAAAAAACGGCATAAATTTTGTAATACGCTTTTTTTCACCTATCTTTGTATTGCCCTATTATGCAACAGGCACACAGGCACGGCACAAGCAGCGGCCTGCACACAGATGATGCAACTAATCATAACATAAGAATCATGACTCAAGAAGAAAAAACAGCTATAGAAGAGAGAATAGTAGATGTGCTCAAGACTGTATACGACCCGGAAATACCCGTAAACATATACGACCTCGGACTGATTTACAAGATTGACGTGAAAGACGACGCCACCGTGGACATCGACATGACCTTCACCGCGCCCACATGTCCGGCGGCAGACTTCATCCTCGAGGACGTAAGGCAGAAGGTTGACAGCCTCGACGGCGTAAAGTCGGCCACGGTGAACCTCGTGTTCGAGCCCGCATGGGACCAGAGCATGCTCAGCGAGGAGGCACGCCTCGAGCTGGGATTCGAATAACAGCATATCTTAAATACTAAAACATCTGCACCATGAGAAAGAATGTCTACATACTGTCCGACGCACACCTGGGCTCGCTGGCCATAGCTCACGGCCGCACGCAGGAGCGCAGGCTGGTGCGGTTTCTTGACGAAATAAAGAACAAGGCCGCGGCAATATATCTGCTGGGCGACATGTTCGACTTCTGGTACGAATACAAATATGCCGTGCCCAAGGGATATACGCGCTTCCTGGGCAAGCTCTCCGAGCTGACCGACATGGGCGTCGAGGTGCACTTCTTCACCGGCAACCACGACATCTGGATGTACGGCTATCTCGAAGAAGAGTGCGGCGTAATCATACACACCAAGCCAACGACCGTAGACATATACGACAAGGTGTTCTACATGGCACACGGCGACGGCCTTGGCGACCACGACCCTAAGTTCAACTTCATACGCCGCGTGTTCCACAACCGCGTCTGCCAGCGCATGTTCAGCGCGCTGCATCCGCGCTGGGGCATCTGGTTCGGACTGACATGGGCCAAGCACAGCCGCATGAAGCGTGCCGACGGAAAGGAGCCGCCCTATCAGGGTGAGGACAAGGAAGCCTTGGTAAAATACACCAAGAAGTATATGAAGACCCATCCGGACATCGACTATTTCATCTACGGACACCGCCACATAGAGCTCGACCTCATGCTGTCGCGCAAGACGCGGATGATGATTATAGGCGACTGGATATGGCAGTTCACATACGTTGTGTTCGACGGCGAGCACCTGTTCCTCGAAGAATACGCCGAGGGCGAGAGCAAGCCATAAGCCTTCAGCATCTACGGCACAACAACGGCGGCATACTGCACAGCATCAGGCCGCAACAACAGCGACAACACGCACGGGGCGCAAGCCTCAACAAATAAAAAAAGGTGAGAAAGACGGCGTCATGACATATCAGACGCACATGCTTTCTCACCTTTATTATATGCTATCCGTGTAAAGATTACAGCAGATTCATTGTGTCTGTTGCAATCATCAGCTCCTCGTCGGTAGGAATTACGCATACCGTAACCTTAGAGTCGGGAGTAGAGATGATGGCTTCCTCACCGCGGATGGTCTTGTTCTTCTCAACGTCGAGCTTAACACCCATGTATTCCATGTTCTTGCATACATCCTCACGCATAGAAGCCTGGTTCTCGCCAACGCCTGCGGTGAACACGATGATGTCGCATCCGCCCATGGCAGCAGCATAGGCTCCAACGTATTTCTTTATTCTGTAGCTGTACATGTCGAGAGCCAGCTTGGCACGCTCGTTGCCCTCATCGTTGGCAGACTCTATCTCACGCATGTCTGAAGAGATGCCTGTTATGCCGAGCACACCACTCTTCTTGTTGAGCAGATTTGACATTCCGTCAGCGTCGAGACCGAGTTTCTTCTCAAGGAATGTTATGGCACCGCCGTCGATATCACCGCTTCGTGTGCCCATCATGAGACCTTCGAGCGGTGTGAGACCCATTGATGTGTCAACACATTTGCCTCCGTCAACGGCAGCTATACTGCCTCCGTTGCCTATGTGGCAGGTGATGACCTTCTTGTCGGCAGGATTTACGCCCAGGAAGTCGCACACTCTCTTTGACACATAGCGGTGGCTTGTTCCGTGGAATCCGTAGCGGCGCACGCCATATTTCTCATAAAGCTCATACGGTATGGCGTAGAGATATGAGTGTGCGGGCATTGTCTGATGGAAGGCTGTATCGAACACGCCTACCTGAGGCAGACCGGGCATAAGCTCGCTGACGGCCTTAACACCCTTGAGGTTGGCCGGATTGTGCAGCGGAGCCAGGTCGATGCACTCTTCAAAAGTCTTGAGCACCTCGTCGGTAAGCACCACGCTCTTGTTGAACTTCTCGCCTCCGTGCACCATACGATGGCCAACGGCGTCGATTTCATTGAGGTCTTTAATAACGCCGATTTCAGGATCGGTGAGCAGTGAGAAGATGAACTTCACTCCCTCTGTATGTTCGGGAATGTCGTGCATTACAGTTTTTTTCTCTCCGTTAGGCAGCTTCACTTTAACGAAAGCGCCGTCGAGACCAACGCGCTCTGCACCGCCTGATGTCATGACAGACTTGTCGTCCATGTTGTAAAGTGCATACTTGATAGACGAGCTGCCGCAGTTTAATACTAAAATTTTCATGGTTATAAGTTGTTTATCGGGAGTTAAAGTAGTTATAGTAGTTAAAGTAGTTAAAGTCAATAGCCCTGTTGGCCATCATCAGCATAGCCATTATTTATCACACCCTTGCAATATGCGTTAAGCAGCCTGCTTGCATCAGACAGAGCTCCCATCAGTTCGTTGAAAACCGGAGCATCAACATACCCAAGGTCTTTCGACAAATAAACATAGCATCTGCATTCTTCAATGCTTCCTTGCGCGATGTTATAGAAGCGCAGCTTGTCTGCCTTGCTGAGTTTTTTATATCCTTCAGCAATATTGGCCGGAACAGAAACCGCAGCTCTTTTAAACTGAGAGCAGAGTCCGAAGCGTTCACATTCGGGAAAGGTGTTGGCTACCTTATATGCCAGCAAGGTAAACTTGTAGGCCTTCTGCCATGCCACCACGCTCTCAAAGTTGTTCATCTGCAAGGCTATTGACTTTAACTTCTTTAACTACTATAACTCCTTTAACTACTTAAATTATTAATTATGCTTTTGCATCCATTGCCTGGCATGCCGTGATGGCTACCAGCTTGTAAATATCCTCTACTGAGCAGCCGCGGCTGAGGTCGTTAACCGGACGGGCGATACCCTGAAGGATAGGACCTATGGCCTCGGCACCGCCAAGACGCTGAACCATCTTATAGCTGATGTTGCCTACCTCGAGGCATGGGAATACGAGAACGTTGGCTTTACCGGCGATGTCGCTTCCGGGAGCCTTCTTCTCGCCTACTGAAGGCACGAGGGCTGCGTCGGCCTGCAGTTCGCCGTCAACCTTGAGAGACGGATCGAGCTCCTTAGCCAGTTTTGTAGCCTCAACCACCTTGTCAACCACCTCATGGCTTGCGCTGCCTTTTGTTGAGAAGCTGAGCATAGCCACGCGGGGATCAGCGAAGCCTGCAACTGATTTGGCTGTCTGAGCTGTGCAAACGGCAATCTGAGCCAGCTGCTGTGCGTCGGGCATAGGTGTAACGGCAACGTCGCCTACTACGAGCACGCCGTTCTCGCCATACTGAGGCTGCTTTGTGATGAGCAGCATTGCGCCGCTGACGCATGTGATTCCGGGGGTGCACTTGATGATCTGAAGAGCCGGACGCAGAGTGTCGGCCGTTGTGCTGAGTGCTCCAGATATCTGTCCGTCGGCTCCGCCAGTCTTTATAATCATACATCCGAGATAGAGAGGATTCTTAACCAGCTCGCGAGCCTGCTCGATGGTCATGCCCTTCTTCTTGCGGAGCTCTGCCAGCAGGGCTGCATATTCCTCGCTCTTGGGGTTGTTCTCCGGGTCAACGATAGTAGCCTTGTCGATATTTTTCAGGCCCCACTGCTCTGCCAGAGAGCTTATCTCACCGGGATTGCCGATAAGAATGATGTCAGCCACACCTTCGGCCAGCACCATGTCGGCTGCCCTTAAAGTGCGCTCCTCTGTGGCTTCGGGGAGCACGATGCGCTGCTTGTTGCTTTTAGCGCGCTCAATGATTTGCTGAACTAAATCCATAGTTTTGTAGTTTTTAAATATATATGTGTGTTTTGTAATTTCTACTTTGCAAAAGTAGAAAAAATAATTTGAATAACATTGGGCTATTCCTTTTTTTTGATTAATTAAACGATAATAATCAAAAAGCTCGCCATGCAGGCAGAAATCAAACTGCGGAGCTATGCCTAAAGGCCGCCGCAGGGCGTAACACGACGGCTGCAAGGGCTGGCTGAGGCAGCCTCATACGGGCACGGACTAAGGACCGAAAGGAGGCCACGGCACGGGGACAAGCCTTAACCGGGCATTATTCCGAACATAGTTTTATCTACCTTGTCCATTCATGTTTTCAGCTGTATTCTTGCTTTCTGCCGTCGTCTTTACGTCAGCTTTTCTTTACACAACCTGCTATGCAGATGAAAATTATAACGAAAATCTGCTCAACATAAGGCAAAAATACAAGCTGAACACTGATGCTGGATTTGAGATGAGAGCAGCGTCAGACTGATGTCATGGCTCATGCTCTGTGCTGCCGTAATGCAAAAGGCCATGTTTCAGGCTCTAAAAGGTGGTCTTTTGCATGATAAAAGACGGTCTTTTGGAGCGCAAAACATGGCCTTTTGCAACGCACTGGATATCAATATGTTACACAAGCGTATTTTTCCTGCGTCACTGTATGCGAAGACGGGCGTCAGAATTCCACATAGGGGCGCAGGCGCTCGATGGCCTCGGGCGTGAAGTCCTTGCACAGTTTCAGGTCGTCGAGCGAATTTATTCTTCCGTGCAGGCGGCGGTATTCTATTATGGTCTTGGCTTGATAGAAGCCGATGTAGGGATGTCTGCGCAGACTGCTGAGCGGCAGCCGATTGAGGTTGAGCCGGCTAACCACAGGATGCTTCACCACGAAATAGGCTATGGCCGACTCGGGAAAGTTGTCAATCTCGCGCAGCTGATCAACGCTGACATATCCGCCCAGCCGACGGCCGTAGCTCACTATGGCGCGGGCAAAGCCGCTGCCTATGCCCGGCACGCGCTTCAGCTGCGACGTGTCGGCCGTGTTCAGCACGATATGTTCGCCGGGCTTTATCTTCACGGGGTATCTCGTCGTGTCGCGTATGGTCAGGTCGGCTGTGCTGCCTCCATACACCTCAGATGCCGGACGATAGTCGCCCTCGATGCGTATGTATGGCTCCAGTTCCTTAAACTTCTGCGCCGTAAGTCCGTAAAGACGTGCAAAGTCGGCCTTGGTGCGATATATTCCGCCCTTGGCCCTGTACTTATATATGTTTCTGACCTGCCACGGCGCCAGCCCGAGCCTCAGCAGCTGTGTGCTGTCTGCCGTGTTAGGGTCGAAGTATGACAGCTCAATGCGCCGGCCATCGGTATATTCCGCATATCCGTCCTTCTTACCGGCAGAGCCTTTTCTGCCGCCAGCCGCCACGGCAGGAGCATCTCCGGCCACGCCTGCAGGCGACTCGCCCGCGCCGTAACCGGCATAAATCAGCACCCCCGCGGCTGCTATGGCCACAAGGAGCACGGCCACCACAACACGGCGGTCGGTGCGGTTAAGATAAAAGAACCCGCGCATTTTTCTGTGATGCTAAATGAAACCGAACGGCATAGCCTCACCTATCAGATTATGCCAAACTGCTGAAGGAATATAAGCAATATTCCTACGGGACACACGTATCTAACACAGAACAGATAGATGCCGAACAGACGGCCGCGCAACGTGCCATGATTGGTAAACTCATCACGCACCAGCTTATGCGGCAGGAACCAGCCGAGGAATATACATGTAAGGAATCCTCCCACGGGAAGCATTATTTGTCCTGTAAAGAAATCGAACACATCGAACAGCGTGCGGCCAAAAACAGTCAGAAGATCGTATCCGCCCAAAGACATCGAACAAACAAGACCTATCACCGAGCAGGCCACGGTTACGATAGTGGCAGCACGCTTGCGGCTGAGCTTGCACTCCTCCTCGAAGAACACGGTGCTTGCCTCGTGCATGGAGATTATGGATGTAAGGGCTGCCAAAGCCAGCAACGCATAGAACGAGGCAGACACGACATAGCCCACAGCCGGCATGCTTGAGAATGCCTGCTGGAACACGTTAGGCAAGGTGATGAACACCAATGAAGGACCTGAATCGGGACTGATACCCACCGAAAACGCTGCGGGGAAAATCATGAGGCCCGCAAGCACGGCCACAACGGTGTCGATAAAGGCTATCTGGGCGGCCGACTTCATCAGGTCGGTATCCTTACTGAAGTATGACGCATACGTACACAGGCATCCCATACCAATACTGAGCGAGAAGAAAGCCTGGCCGAGAGCACCGAGAAACATGCTGCCGTCAACCTTGCTGAAGTCTGGTTCAAACAGAAACTTCACGCCCTCCATAGCCCCGGGAAGCATGCACGAAAGCACGACAATGACTATGAGAAGCACAAAAAGTATGGGCATCATCAGCTTTGAAGCCTTCTCAATGCCTCCGCGGATGCCGCGTATTATTATAAGGTGAGTAATAAGCATAAACAGAAGTGTCCAGAAGGCAGGCTTCCAGGGATTGGTCTCGAAAGACGAGAAATAACCTGCAAAGAAGTCGGGCGACCCGTGCAGATGGCCCGCAACCGAGGCATATATATAATGCAGGCACCAGCCTGACACCACGGCGTAATATCCCGAAATCAGAAAACCTGTAAGCACTCCGAGCAGGCCGACAAGCATCCACGGCTTTCCGCCGGACAAAATGCCGTAGGCACGCGCCGTGTTGGATGCGGCACGGCGTCCTATCACAAACTCGCTGACGATGCAGGGAATGCCGAGCAGAAGCACACAGGCAATGTAGACAATAATATACACTCCGCCGCCGTGCTCTCCCGCCATATAGGGGAAGCGCCAGACGTTACCTAATCCTACGGCAGAACCGGCCGTGGCAAGAATAATTCCAAGCTTACTTCCAAAACTTGCTCTCTCTGATTTCATAATAGTAAATTTTCACTTTAATGTCTTATGTTACCATTAACCACTTGCACCCGCCTGTTGCCAAAAGTCAAAGCCTGCATAAGAGACGCTTCTTGTTTTCACGGCAATCGATGTCAGGTTTTCACAGAAATATGCTACCTTTGCACAAAAAGACTGACATTGATGAGACTAAGACAACCGCAAGTAAAGAAATACCCGTTTTCATATCTGTTTCTGGCCACGATATGGATTCTGTGTTTCTGCTATCCGCCACGCACTCCGCTTGACAACGTGGCATTCATAGACAAATGGGTACACATAGTTATGTATGCCGGAACATGCACAACAATATGGATTGAATACCTCAGACATCACAAGACACCTGAGACGATGAAGCTTTTTATATGGGCATGGCTCGCCCCCGTGATGATGAGCGGACTGATAGAGATACTGCAGGAAAACTGCACCGGCGGCAGGAGAAGCGGCGACTGGCTCGACTTTGCAGCCAATGCCACGGGCGTAACGCTGGCTGCCGTTATCGGAATTCTTCTGGCAAAGAGTCGCGCCAGGCACTGAACGGCGAGCGGCGCAGCGATGAGTTGTAGAAGCGGCGGTCGGCAGTTACCTCGTCGGCAATGAAGTCGGGCTTGACAAAAGGCTCGTCCTCGCCCTGCAGCTCCACTTCAGCCATTACCAGACCTTCGTTCTCTCCATAGAACTCATCTACCTCGAACACATGCTTTCCGCTGGCAACGAGATATCGGGTCTTGTCGATAATGCCCGGCTCGCACAGCTCCATAAGATGCGAGGCCTCGTCGAGCGTTATCTCCTTCTCAAACTCATAGCGGCTCATGCCTTTGCCGTCAGACGGTCCCTTGATTGTTATGAAGCCGCGGCCGTCGCGAATACGCACCCTGACAGTGCGCCCGCGCTCGCTGCAGATATAGCCCTGGCGTATGCGGCTCGACGATGTAGCCTGAGCCGCATACGGCCGGCCGGCCTTGTGAACCAAGAACTTGCGCTCTATCTCCAGACCACTCATATTACATCTGGCCTATCATTAGAACAACAAGATATATCACGGCAAAGATAACCAGTGCCGCAAATATCCATGTAACGACTTTCTTGCCTTGCTGTTCTTGTTCTGCCTCACGCTTAGCGCGGCGTAATTTTCTGTTCTGACTCATAGTTATTATCTTTAAAATTAAGGTTCTTAAAATATTGTCATACGGCCTGACGCATGGCCGAATGCCGCTGACGAGACAGCAAAATAAGCTGCAACGCCTGACGGCGAGGCGCTAATGCGCATGCCTGAAGAAAGCAACCGGACTGCATCCGGCATCATGTGCCGACGAAGAATTACTCCTCGTCGGTAACCGGAAACTCCATAAGGTATGCCTTGATGAAGCCGTCGATCTTTCCGTCCATCACTCCGTCCACGTCAGACGTCTGATAGTTGGTGCGGTGATCCTTGACACGGCGGTCGTCGAAGACATAACTCCTTATCTGACTTCCCCACTCTATCTTCTTTTTTCCTGCCTCAATCTTGGCCTGAGCCTCGAGGCGTTTCTTCATTGCGCGGTCGTAGAGCTGCGACTTGAGCAGGCGCATGGCGTTGTTGCGGTTCTCAAGCTGCTTGCGGCTCTCTGTGTTCTCGATGAGGATTTCCTCTTCTTCGCCGGTGTCGGGGTCGACATACTGGTAGCGCAGACGCACACCGGTTTCCACCTTGTTGACGTTCTGTCCGCCGGCACCTCCCGAACGGAACAAGTCCCAGCTGACCTTTGACGGGTCGACATAGACCTCGATCGTGTCGTCAACGAGAGGTGAAACGAACACGCTGGCGAAGCTGGTCATGCGCTTGCCCTGCGCATTGAACGGAGAGACACGCACCAGGCGGTGGACTCCGTTCTCGCTCTTAAGATATCCGTAGGCATACTCTCCGCCCTCAATCTCCATGGTAACGCTCTTTATTCCGGCCTCGTCGCCCTCCTGCAGGTTGCTGATTGTAACCTTGTGGCCGTGAGCCTCAGCCCAGCGCATATACATACGCATGAGCATCTGTGCCCAGTCCTGGCTCTCGGTGCCGCCGGCGCCGCTGTTTATCTTGAGCACACAGTCCATGGGGTCTTCCTTCTGGCGGAGCATATTATTAAGTTCAAGGTCCTCGATGGCCTTTATCGCCTTGGCGTAGTCTTCGTCTACCTCCTCTTCGGTAACCATATCGTCATGATAGAAGTCGAAAGCCAGCTGAAGCTCGTCGGCACAGGTGCGCACCTCCTTATATCCGTCGATCCAGCGCTGTATGCCCTTCACCTTCTTCATCTGTTCCTGGGCGCGCTTAGGGTCGTCCCAGAAGTCGGGCGCCTGTGTGCGCAGCTGTTCTTCCTCAAATTCTATTTTCTTCTTGTCTATGTCAAGATAATGATGCAGTGCCTCGGCACGCTCCATCACATCTTTCAGTTGATCACTTGTTATCATCTGGGTTACTGTCGTTTTTTCTGTTATTTAACGGGTGTTTCAGGCTGCACGGCGTCAGCGTCTTCATACATCTTGTCTATTACGCCGGCGTAGTTCTTGTTGAGCACCTTTCGCCTTATCTTGAGCGTATTGGTAAGCTCTCCGCTCTCCATAGTGAAATGCTTTGGCAGTATGGTGAAGCGCTTTATCTTCTCATAGCTGGCAAACTGCTGCTGAAGCGTCTCTATGCGGTCGGCCATCATCTTGTTGATGCGCGGGTCGGCGCACAGGTCTTCGCGGCAGCCAAACTTTATGTTGTTGTCGCGGGCGTATTCCTCGAGCAGGGCATAGTCGGGTATAACCAGTGCAGACACAAACTTGCGCTGGTCGGCTATGACGGCTATCTGGTCGATAAACTTGTCAACAAGCAGCTTCGACTCTATCATCTGCGGCGCTATATATTTGCCGTTGGATGTCTTGAAGAGGTCTTTTATCCTGTCTTTCAGGAAGAGTTCACCTTTACTTATATAGCCTGAGTCGCCTGTATGGAAGTATCCGTCCTCGTCGAACACCTCGCGGTTGAGTGCGTCGCGCTTGTAATATCCCCTTGTGATGGTGGGGCCTTTGAGCAGAATCTCGTCGTTCTCGCCTATCTTAATGTCAAGACCGCTGATCGGGCGACCTACCGACCCTACTGTGAAAGGTTCATTCTTATGGTCGCACGACACGGTGGCGAGGCTCTCGGTGAGGCCGTAGCCAACGATCATGTCGATTCCGATAGAATGCACGAAGCACTCCACCTCCTCCGACACCGTGGCTCCTGCCGTGGGGAATATGTTGGGATGCTCTAGTCCCAGCTCATTACGCACGATGCTGAAGAGCGT
>NZ_HF986811.1:28797-38422 GCF_000431195.1 Prevotella sp. CAG:255
GTGCTGAGGAGCGTCCTGTTCATGAGCGCATACTTCATCTTCAGCGACAGCGGCGGACGCTTGCCGCGGCTGAGATATTCGATATTGTGCTTGCGCCCTACGGCCAGGGCCTTCATGAAGAGCTTGCGTCTCACGGGGTTTGCCCTGTCTATTTTGTCCTTCACGCCGGCATACACTTTCTCCCAGAATCTTGGCACGGAGCTCATACACGTAGGATGAGTCTCGCGCATAGACTGCTGTATCTCCTTCGGGTTGGTGTTGATCACAATCTCTGCGCCTTCGCTAAGACAGAGGAACAGCCATCCGCGCTCAAAGATGTGCGTGATGGGCAGGAAGTTCATTATGCGGTCTTTATCAGTTACCGGCACAACCTCGTCGTTAGCCTTAAGCGCGGCATGAAACTGACCGTAAGAAAGCATTACGCCCTTGCTGTCGCCGGTGGTTCCGCTGGTGTAGAGTATGTTGCAGAGGTCGTCTTCATTGGCCTCGGCATACAGCTTTTCCACTTCCGACTGCCGCGGACTGTTCTCGCCGAGCGTCAGGAAATCGTCAAAATATATTGAGTTTTTATCGTTCGGACTGATGACAACACGCTTGTCGAAGACTATTACGCGCTCGAGCGAAGGACAGTGGGAGAACACCCTGAAGGCCTTGTCGTACTGCTCCTGCTCGCCGACAAAGAGCACGCGCACCTGTGCGTCGTCTATCATATACTGTATCTGCTGCTCGCTGCTGGTGGCATAGAAGGGCACGCTGACGGCCCTTATGCCGAACGCTCCGAAGTCGGTGTAGAGATACTGGAGGGAGTTCTGCGAGAACACGCCGATGTTCTCCTGTACCTTGACGCCGATGTTCAGCAGGGCGTTAGACACATGTCTCACCTTACGCGAGAATTCTTTCCACGACACCGACTTCCACTGCGTGTCGCCAAAGTCACGGTAAATAAGTACGCGCTTGTTTCCATACTTCTTTGCTTGTTCGTGGATTAGAACCGAAAGATGACATCTTGTCTGCATAAGCGTATTGTTTTTTGTTAGATGCAAAGTTATATTAAATTATAATAAAAACAAAATAAAAACGGCTTTTTTACTTTAAAAGGAAATCTAAAACACGCCACTTTAACTGACAAAACGGACAATGCTGCGCCGGCTGCACGCAAACACGCCTCAGAGACCGCCCGGCGCAGCACCGGGCACGGCATGACACTTGTGCCTATATTATTTTGTTTTTACGTCATATTGAATTAACTTTGCAGCAAATAATTGCATTATGAACGGTCAGACGGTCTGTCGCAGGCCATCTGGCGACAACTTTTTTGAATGATTATGACACAGAAAGAATATCTCAACGACGCCATAGAACTGCTTAAGGAACTGATAGCCACGCCGTCGGCGAGCCGCGACGAGAGCGCAGCAGCAGACGTAATGGCACGCGCGATAAGCGGATATGGCCACGAATACAGCCGCGAAGGCAACAACATATGGATTAAGAGCAGCGGATTTGACAGTTCGAAGCCCACGCTGCTACTCAACGCACACATCGACACGGTGAAGCCGGTGAGCTCGTGGACGCGCAATCCATTCAGCCCTGACGTATGCGGCGGAAGGCTGTACGGACTGGGCAGCAACGACTGCGGCGGCGGACTCGTTGCCCTGCTGCAGGCCTTCAGGCACATAACGTCGCGCCCGCAGAGCTACAACACCATATGGCTTGCATCTGCCGAGGAGGAAGTGTCGGGCGAGAACGGCATAAGGCGCGCCCTGCCGCTGCTGCCTGCCGCAGACGTGGCCATCGTGGGAGAGCCCACGGGCATGCAGCCCGCCATAGCCGAGAAGGGACTGATGGTGATAGACGCCACGGCCAGGGGCAAGTCGGGACATGCCGCCAGAGGCGAAGGCGTCAACGCCATATATGAGGCTCTCGACGACATCTGCTGGCTGCGCGGCTACAAGTTCGGGAAGGTAAGCCAGCTGCTCGGCCCCACGGTGATGAACGTAACGATAATAAACGCCGGCACGCAGCACAACGTGATACCCGACGAATGCAGGTTTACGATAGACATAAGGACCAACGAATTCTACAGAAACGAAGACGTGTTCAGCTTTCTGTCATCCAAGATGAAGAGCGAGCTGAAGGCGCGCTCGTTCCGCCTGTCGTCGTCGCACATAAGCGAGGACAACCCTCTGATACAGAGGTGCAAGGCCATGGGCATGACGCCGTTCGGCTCGCCCACGCTGTCAGACCAGGCACTGATGCCCTTCCCCTCGTTCAAGCTTGGTCCGGGGCAGTCGGCACGCTCACATTCTGCCGACGAATACATAGGCATAGGCGAGATAGAAGATGCCATAAACACATACATCAGCCTGCTCGACGGAGCCGACATTCTGCCCGCCGCAGCGCCTGCGGACAGCAGTTGCATAACGCTTTGACTTTCAGTAAGTTGCGAAAGGCCATCTTTTAGCGTTCGATTTGCCGTCTTTTACACGCCAAAAGGTGGCCTTTTGCAGCCCGAAAGCATACCTTTTGCACGGCAGCAATACGGCCGCGCCACAATCACCATGCAGAGCCTACATTCAGGCCATCAGACACAAAAAGACTACACAACAACATTCAGACATGTTAAATTAAACTACAAACCATAAATTTTATTTGGAAATAAAAACCAAATTCGTTACATTTGCAAGCTAAATAATCCCAATAAAAATATGAAAAAACTTTTTTTTACCTTATCGATGGCACTGATGTCAACATTGGTGCTCGCCGTACCGGCCAAACGAGGCATGTGGAAAACGGTGAAAATGGCTGACGGCACTGAAGTCAGAGTAGAACTACGCGGTGACGAATTCTGCAGCTACTGGCAGGCAGCTGACGGCCGCAAACTAGTACAGAACAACACTACAGGCTTTTACGAGCTTGCCGACATGAAGGCAATGACCGCAAGAGCCGACCAGATGAGGCAATCGGCACGCCGCAATAAGAAGAACATACAGACAAGAGGCTCGCTCGGAGGCGACCACCAGCCATACGTTGGTATGAAAAAAGGTCTTATCATACTCGTGCAGTTTGCCGACACCAAATTCTGGGCCGACCATACTCCTGCACTCTATCAGCGCATTGCCAACGAAGAAGGCTTCAAAGAGCTCGACTTCAACGGTAGTGTGAAAGACTACTTCAAGGCACAGAGCTACGGACAGTTTGAGCTCGACTTCGACATCGCCGGCCCTGTAACTCTGCCTAACGGATATGCATACTACGGCAAGCCTACAAACGGACAGAACGACAACAACACTGCACTCGGCGAAATGGTTATGGACGCCTGCAAGGCTGTTGACGAAAGCATAGACTTCACTAACTACGACTGGGACGGTGACGGAGAGGTTGACCAGGTGTTCATCCTTTACGCAGGACACGGCGAGGCTTCTTGGGACGACAGAAACACTATCTGGCCTCACGAGTGGAACCTGCACTCAGCTCTCGGCAGAACACTCACACTCGACGGCGTAACCATCGACACTTATGCCTGCAGCTGCGAGCTCGGCGTCAAGACAAGCCAGGGTTATGCTGAATGTATCGACGGTATCGGTACTATCTGCCACGAGTTCTCTCACTGTCTCGGACTTGCCGACATGTATGACACATCTTACAGCGGCAACTACGGCATGGGCGACTGGGACATCATGGACCAGGGAAGCTACAACGGCGACAGCTATCTGCCGGCCAACTACACCAGCTACGAGCGTATGTACGCAGGATGGATCGAGCCCACTGAGCTTACAGAAAACTGCCAGATAGACAACATGAAGGCTCTGGCTGAAACAGGCGAGGCTTACATCATATATAACGACAATGACAAAGACGAGTATTATCTGCTCGAGAACAGACAGGTGAGCGGATGGGATGCAGGTCTGCCTAACTCAGGACTGCTCATCCTGCACGTTGACTTCGACGCCAAAGTATGGCAGCAGAACCTCGTGAACAGCACATCACGTCAGCGCTGCACCATATTCATCGCTGACAACGACCCTGAAAACAACGACGCAGGCGACATCTATCCTTATCAATACAACAACAGCCTGACTAACACTTCTACACCGGCCGCTACACTTAACAACATGAACAAGGACGGTTCTAAGTTCATGAACAAGTCGGTAAGAAACATCACAAAGAACAATGACGGCACAGTGTCATTCTCATTCGAGAACGAGAACAACTCTGACTCTGACTTCGATCTGCCGCAGTCATACATCTTCTATGAGTCATTCGACAAGTGCAACGGCACCGGAGGTAACGACGGCAACTTCAGCGCAACGACATCAGGCTCTGTACAGTATGACAACACAGGATGGTCTTCAACAAGTTCTCGCAGCGCTTACCAGTGCGCACAGTACGGCTCAAGCATGATGGCAGGTAACGTTACAACACCTGAAATAACCGTAGACGGAACATACACACTGCAGTTCAAGGCTGCTCCTTACGCAAGCGAGGCTAACACTATCTACGTTGAGGTTAAGGAAGGCAACGGAACACTGTCTAAGCCTTCATTCGTACTGAAGAACAACAAGTGGTCTGCATTCAGCACAGAGCTGACAGCTAACGGACCGGTTAAACTCAGATTCTACGTTAACTCAGGCCGCTTCTATCTCGACAAGGTTTGTCTGAGCAACACATCTACAGGCATCAGCAACACCGTTACTGACAATGAGGTTAAGGACAACCGCATATTCAGCATCGACGGACGCTACATGGGCAAAGACCTTAACAGCCTGAAGAAGGGCATCTATATCATCAACGGAAAGAAGATTATCAAATAATCGTCATAACCTTCACAAAAAGGGCGGGCCAAGGCCTGCCCTTTTTTATTACCGCCACAGCCGCGGCCGGCAGCCACAAGACAGCCGGAAACGGACTGAAAGCAACAGCATTCAACAACAAAACAAAGATATCATGAAGCTATATTACATCTTTCACAGCTGCTTTATGCTTGAGGCCGAGCAGTGTGTCATCATCTTCGACTACTGGAAAGACTCGCCCGACGGCGACGTCAAACACATGCTTGAGCACACAGACAAGCGCGTCTACTTCATGGCAAGTCATTTTCACGAAGACCACTTCAACCCCGAAATCTTTAGTCTGAACGTGCAAAACGGACAGAAACGTATAATTCTGTCGCGCGACATAGTTAGGCGCCACAGAGCGAAAGAAACCGACGCTGACGTGCTTCTGCGCAGAGGCGACACCTACAGCGACGACATGATAAGCGTAAAAGCCTTCGGATCCACAGACGCCGGAGTGTCGTTTATGGTAGAAACGGACGGAAAGAAGGTGTTTCACGCCGGCGACCTGAACAACTGGCACTGGGAGGATGAGTCTACTCCACAGGAAGTCAAAAAGATGGAGGGCGACTTCATGGCAGTGCTGCGCGACATAAAAGCAGAATACCCGGCAGTCGACATTGCCATGTTCCCCGTCGACCCGCGGCTCGGCACCGACTTTGCACGCGGCGCACGGCAGTGGATTCAGACGATAAAGACAACCTATATGGCACCTATGCACTTCCCGCCGGCAAGAGAGAAAGCCATGACCTTCGGCAAAGAGGCAGAATTCCGCGGCACTAAGTTTCTCTACATACACCGCGAAGGCGAAGAGATAGGAACACTGTAATATACACGCAAGAAAAATAAGCGCCTCAAACTGTATTATTGACAGCTTGAGGCGCAGTGATTATGAATAAAAAGGTTGGTTATAAAAACACATTAATGTTTCACCTGGAACTTCATTGTCTTACGTGCATTTCCGGCCTGAATCTCCAGCACATAGATACCATTCTTAACCGAAGATATGTTTACAACATTGCTTGTGTCTGTCACCTTGCTGCTATAAACCTTACGGCCGGTAAGATCGTATAGATTAACATGGGCGTTGCCGTCACTAAGCATATCAATATGAAGTTCGTCCGTTGCGGGGTTAGGATATACGGTAACGTCAGCTATACCTGTACCCTGCTCACGATCCTCAAGCCACTGCTTAAGATCAAGCATATAACCGAATACATTCAGGCCTTCCATACCATAACCTATCACAAAGCGTCCGTTAGGCGACATGTCGTAAGCCGAACACAACGTACCGGTATACTCTGCACCAAGCACATTTCTTGCAAAGTCATTGATATCCATGATACCGTCTTCCTTTGTCCATATCCAGCCGCTCTCGCCTGTGCCATACCAGCCAATAGCGATATCACCTTCATTATTAATGTCAGACACAGTTCCGCCGACACCATTGTCTGTAAGCTCTACAATACCGGTTTCTATACTATAAATATACGGATTCTTTATCAGAGAAAGCTCTCCACCTTTACCTCCCAGCCATTTACCGTCTGAAGATACACTTCTCAGCTCAAGGGCTAGATTCTGCATCAGGTTATTATTATCATTAAAATCCAAGTCCTCCTCTGATACACCTTCATGACTATATATAAATTCCTGAGTATACCCGTCTGCTCCTTTGCGCCATACAGAAGCATACCAAGGTCCAAAAAAGTCCTGCCATCCTACAACGACACTTCCGTCATAACTTGCACCATTAGCGCGGGTTGCTCTGCCTTCAACACGTGTTCCAAGGTCAACAGGCACACCAGTTTCTGTACTCCATACCGTAGCATGACTACGGAATCCTCCATCAGACTCTTTCCACGGCGCCAAACCTACTACATATTTACCATCTCCAGAAATATCATACGGTGAACCGAAAGAAATATCACTCATATAACCCGTACTCTTCAGCGGTGTCCATTCTTGTGTTTCCATGTCATAAAGAGAAGATATTGCGCCATTCTTTGTTTCTGCCACAGGCTTGCGCATAAGGCATCCGTCAGTACCTCCTACCATTAAGGCTGTAGATGTTTGATTAATAGCATAAATGTCTGAACTTACTCCTAGATCTTCTCCTTCATTCACCCAGGTCTCTCCATAGTCTTCTGAAGAATAAATTTGCCCGTTGGCTCCTGCCACAACAAGTTTCTCTCCATCAAAAGCTACGGTATACCACTTATAATCTCCGCTTCCGTCGTCTACGCGCCTACGTTCCCAATAAGAGCTTCCGTCTGTACAAATATAGACATTGCCATTACCACACACAGCTGCAAGTTTTCCTTCACCTGAAACGGCTATTTTGGTAAACTTGACATTACTTCCACCATAATAGATACTTTCCCAAGTCTTGCCGTTGTCTGTAGACTTATATACACTACCGTCATTCGTTGCCATATAGAAATTTGTACCGTCATTGACTATGCTCGTTGGCATACCTGTGAGGCCTTTGACACCTTCTGTTACATCCGTAAACGAAATATCCATAGTATAAATGCCCTCACCATTATCGCATTGCCATACTCCTGCCGTTCCGTCTTCATACTCAACGGCAATAACTCCGCAATAAGGTGCCGCATCAATAAAGTTGATAGCATGATAACTTTTCACGTTTTTAGTAAGGCCTTCAGGACGCGGATCTACTTCATTCAACCACTGGTTGCCCAGGTTGCCCTGATAGCACAATCCGTTATCACCACCCAAGAGAATACTTCCTCTATAAAATACAGAGAAAGTATTTATTGCTCCCTGCTTCAGACCGTTCTGTATACAACTATTATCGTATATATACCAAACCTCACCTTCTTTAACGGTACGCAACACAACGCTGTTACCTGTCTCTGTGTCAACACCCACAGCAACACCATAGAACAAAACGTCCGGAGTAGTAAGATACATATCTTTTATTTGAACCGTAGGCATATCAATAGTATTGGTCCATCCTTTACTTACCAATACATCAGCAAGAGTCACAGCAGAAATAATCTTTCCGTCATCTGAAAAGCGGCCGCGTCCTCCAATACCATCACCAGGTCCAATACCGCCAATAAGCTCAAGATCTTCAGCACTCTGGTTTGGTCCTTTCTCAACTGCTCTCCACAGATAATAAGGAGTATTTTGGTCAGGATAGCCAACGGCAACACCGTCATTGTTAACACCCGTAAGGTTCATTTGTGTGTTCACCTTATAAATTGTCTGACCGACAACTGGTACACAACATGCAGAAAGAGCTGCTGCAAGCGTAACAATAGTAATACTTTTTTTCATAATATAAATATTTAGTTTAACTTACGAATCTGTGCGTAAAATTACAAATCTAAATAATATCTTTATACTTTTTCTACAGGACAATACGCCGGACACGAATGTTAAAAAAATTAAGATATAATATAACATTCTGATTTACAACACAATAAAGGGACCGGACAAATTTCAAAAAAAGTAAAAACCAATCATTATGAATTCTGACAAAACATTGTTTTGCAAAAAAGATTGTCGCCGCTTTTATGTAAACATGACAACCATGGCAATAAAAAAAGAAACAAGAAAAGGAACAAATAAGAATCTATACAACAGCAGGAACCATAAATCTGCCGATTAAAATCTAATCAGTCATAGACCTGCCAAAATATGATTTTGCAAAACAAGTACGTTGATGTTTCTGTCTTCTTTATGTTTTCTATTTCCATCAACCCTTTCTTTACATATCCATCATGGCAACGAAAAAGCATGCAGCGATTCTCTTTAAATTCTGTAGGATTCTAATTACAGTTTAGAAAGACAGATATAATGACAGATTAGGAATAAAAAAATCCGCACGTAAAATCTAATTACGTACGGATTATATCTGAATATTTATTATTACGCCTTAAGCATCGATGTTTGCGTATGTGGCGTTCTGCTCGATAAACTGGCGTCGAGGTTCAACGTCGTCGCCCATAAGCATTGAGAATATCTCGTCGGCCTCGGCGGCATTC
This sequence comes from Prevotella sp. CAG:255, assembly GCF_000431195.1. Taxonomy (NCBI): domain Bacteria; kingdom Pseudomonadati; phylum Bacteroidota; class Bacteroidia; order Bacteroidales; family Prevotellaceae; genus Prevotella; species Prevotella sp. CAG:255. Next base: position 37,643 of record NZ_HF986811.1, read on the forward strand.
TCTATCGTAACCTGTTTCAGCAGACGTGTCTCGGGATTCATTGTCGTCTCCCAAAGCTGCTCCGGGTTCATCTCACCCAAACCTTTATATCGCTGAGTGTGTATGCTCTTGCCGTCATCAACGCCGTTGCCGTACTTGTCGAGGAATGCCTGACGCTGCTGGTCGGTATAGCAATACTCCTTCACCTTGTTCTTATATGTGCAGAGATAAAGCGGCGGAGTGGCTATATAGAGATGTCCGTCCTGAATAACCTTAGGCATGAAGCGGTAGAACAGAGTCATTATAAGGGTGTCGATGTGTGAACCATCGACGTCGGCATCGGTCATTATGATAATCTTGTCATAGCGCAACTTTTCGATGTTTGCCTCCTTGTCGTCCTCGCCGTCAACGCCGAAGCGCACGCCTATACTCTGTATGATGTTCATAACCGACTCGCTCTCGAACACCTTGTGCCACATAACCTTCTCCACGTTAAGAATCTTTCCGCGCAGCGGCAGTATGGCCTGTGTGTAGCGGTCGCGTCCCTGCTTGGCAGAACCGCCGGCCGAGTCTCCCTCGACGAGGAATATCTCGCACTCCTTCGGGTCTTTGTTTGAGCAGTCAGCAAGCTTTCCGGGCAGACCGCCTCCGGTCATAGGATTCTTGCGCTGAACGCTCTCGCGTGCCTTGCGCGCCGCGATACGTGCCGTTGCAGCCAGTATCACCTTGTCGCATATCTGCTTTGCCTCCTTCGGATGTTCCTCAAGATAATATGTCAGAGCCTCTGACACGGCCTGCTGA
>NZ_HF986811.1:38434-77099 GCF_000431195.1 Prevotella sp. CAG:255
GCCTCTGACACGGCCTGCTGAACGGCTCCGGTAACCTCGCTGTTGCCCAGTTTTGTCTTTGTCTGACCTTCAAACTGCGGCTCAGCCACCTTTATCGAGATAACGGCCGTAAGTCCTTCGCGGAAGTCCTCGCCTGCAATCTCTATCTTTGCCTTCTCGATCTGCTTTGATATAACAGGGTCGTTGTCGGCATATTTCTTTAAAGTACGTGTCAGCGCCATGCGGAAACCTACGAGATGCGTACCGCCTTCGATGGTGTTGATGTTGTTCACGTATGAATGGATGTTCTCGCTGTAGTCAGTGTTATACATCACAGCCACCTCGATAGGTATGCCCTGCTTCTCTGTCTTCAGATAGATAACGTCATCGAACAGATGTGTGCGGTGACGGTCGATATAGCGCACAAACTCCTTCAGTCCGTCCTTGGCATGGAACACTTCCTGTCTTGTCTTGCCTTCCTCGTCGGGACGAAGATCTGTAAGCGTAATCTTTATGCCGGCGTTAAGATATGCCAGCTCGCGCATACGCTTGGCTATTATGTCGTATTTATACAGTGTCGTGGTGAATATTGTAGGGTCCGGCCAGAACTGCTGGCGTGTACCGCGCAGCTCAGTCTCGCCAACCACCTTTACAGGATACAGCGGCTTACCCTTCTCATACTCCTGCTGATATATCTTTCCGTCGCGGAACACCTGTGACAGCATGTGTGTAGAAAGCGCGTTGACGCACGACACACCCACACCGTGCAGACCTCCTGACACCTTGTATGAGCCTTTGTCGAACTTACCGCCCGCATGCAGCACGGTCATTACCACTTCAAGAGCCGACTTATGCAGTTTTTCGTGTTCATCCACAGGGATACCACGACCGTTGTCCTGCACGGTTATAGAGTTGTCTTCGTTTATCGTAACTTCAATATGGGTGCAGTATCCGGCCATGGCCTCATCGATAGAGTTGTCCACTGTCTCGTTCACCAGGTGGTGAAGACCCTTCTCGCTGATGTCGCCTATGTACATTGCCGGACGCTTGCGCACGGCCTCAAGGCCTTCAAGCACCTGTATGTTACTGGCTGAATAATTATTCTCGTTGATTTGATTTTCTGCCATTTCGCTTCAATGTAAATTAACGTGCAAATATACAAAAAATCTGCGACACGGCGAAGGCTTTTAACTATAAAAAAGTGAAATGACGGTGTTTAACTACACCATAAGCACCTTTGCCCACAATATTACGGCAAAAGCCCGAAACGGCAGCCAAAGCGGTGCCACACGCTGCCATGCACCATGCTTCATGACGCTCATGACAACAATAAAAACGCAAGAAAGAAAAGGAGCAAACCGGCAAACAACAAAAAAGGCTGCAATCTTTGTTGATCACAGCCCTTATTGTCTCTTATTTATAATTTAATTTATCCCAATTTGCTGATGTGGCACGCCAGCTTTGACTTAAGATTAGAAGCCTTGTTCTTGTGGATGATATTGGTCTTAGCCAGCTTATCAAGCATCTTCTGTACACTAGGATACAGCTTCAGAGCTTCTTCCTTGTCTGTTATAGCGCGCAGCTTACGCACTGCATTACGCATTGTCTTTGCATAATATCTATTGTGCAATGTTCTTTTCTTCTCCTGACGGATTCTCTTAACTGATGATTTGTGGTTTGCCATCTTTGTTATTATTCCTTTTTATTTTGTTAGTAGTCCCTAGGAGAGTCGAACTCCTCTTTAGAGAATGAAAATCTCTCGTCCTAGCCGATAGACGAAGGGACCATTTGATAAATTTGCGGTGCAAAGGTAGTGGTTTTATTTTAAACCTCCAAATTTTTCTGCAACTTTTTTTCTCAAAAACCATAAAATTCTTGTATTTTTGCAGATATGATAACAAAAACAAGGGCTTTAGTGCTGCATTCGTTCAAATATGGAGAGCAACAGATGATTGTTGACTTTCTCACCGAAACATGCGGCAGAACGTCGTGCATTATAAAGATTCCGACATCGGCAAGGGGCAAGCTCAAGAAGCAATACTTCCAGCCGCTGTTCATTCTCGACACCGACATCGACATAAGACAGAACGCCAGACTGCAGCGGCTGAAGGACGCACGCATAGCGGTGCCCTTCACGTCGATACCGTTTAACCCATACAAAACGGCCATCTCGCTCTTCATGGCCGAATTTCTGCGCTGCACCACACGCCGCGAGCAGACCGACCCAACCACATTCTCATATATAGAGAACAGCATCAGATGGCTCGACGGATGCGGCGAGGGCTTTGCCAACTTCCACATAGTGTTCATGATGCGCCTGTCGAGATTTCTCGGATTTTATCCCAATACCGACAACTACGAGCCGGGCGACTGGTTCGACATGAGGAGCAGCTGTTTCTGCCGTCAGAGACCGATGCACGCCGACGTGCTCAGTCCTGACGAGGCGCGCAAGATAGGACTGCTGCTGCGCATGAACTATGCCACGATGCACCTTTACCGCATGTCGCACTTTGACCGCAACAGGATGGTGGACACCATAATAAGCTATTACCGCATACACATGCCCGAACTGCCAGAGCTGAAGTCGCTGCAGGTGCTTAAGGAGCTGTTTGCTGATTGACAAGCCAAATTAGACATAGATTTAAATCATACGACACCTTTAGATTCTTCACTTAAGGGACATCACTTCATGGTAAAAACTTAGGACAAAATATTTTTCCAATCTAGAAAAGCAGAGTATAACGGATGTTAATTAATTCAGACAAAAGCGGCGGAGCATTAACATACGTTCACGGACAAGAATGAATAAAAGGCTTAAACATGAATTTTTTGAGACGTAAAAGCATGGTCTACGGATAAAAAACAGGCATGTCTTACAACGGAAACGGGCCACTTTTGCACCGTAAACGGCAAAGTAATATTTTTTAACTGTTAAGCTTTTGTCTTCAAAACAGCATAAAGCGTTGAACGACAACAGGTTAGCAAAAACGCGCATTTTTCGTCGTTTTTCGCGCCAAATCACGGATTCGTGACGAGCATCGCCATTCCGAGAGCGTTAAGTGGACTGAATCATGTAAGAAAAGCTGACAAAAGACCATAATGAAGCTGAGCGAAAAGAACTAAAGAACAATGTGCGGCATTGTACAAACAATAATTATGAATTGCGAAACGAAGTTAGGCGAAAGCCGATCGTGAATTATGAATTATGAATTGTTAATTATGAATTATAAATTAAGATTCGTATATTTGCATGCTCCCCTGCCCTGCCTAGCCATACGGCACGAAGAAGACAGGCATGAGAAAGCCGACATGCAGACGGAAAGATGCTTGCGGACATAACGGCTGAAACATCACTATGCACAAATAATATAATATTATGGAAAAACATTTTAAAAGGACTTTTATGGCATTATGCCTGGCCGCGTTGCTCATGCCGGGCATGGCGCATGCGCAAAAGGCAGGCTACGTGCCGGCGCCCGAAAACCTGAAGGCGCGCAAAGAGTTTAGCGACAACAAGTTCGGGATATTCCTCCACTGGGGCATCTACAGCCTTTTCGGACAGGGCGAATGGTATCTCAACAGCGGCGGGCTCAACTGCCACGAGTATGCCAAGGCCGCATCGGCTTTCTACCCCTCGCGCTTCAACGCGAGCGAATGGGTTAAGGCCATCAAGGAGGCAGGAGCGCGGTATATATGCATCACCACACGCCACCACGACGGCTTCTCGATGTTCGACACAAAATATTCCGACTATAACATTGTTGACGCCACGCCCTTCGGACGCGACGTGATAAAGGAGCTGGCAGACGAGTGCCACAAGCAGGGCATAAAGCTTCATCTGTATTACTCTCACCTCGACTGGACGCGCGAAGACTACTATCCGCTGGGCAACACGGGCCACAGAACGGGCAGAAAAAACCACGGCAATTGGGAGAGCTACTATGAGTTTATGAACAACCAGCTGACCGAGCTGCTGACCAACTACGGCGAGATAGGCGCAATATGGTTTGACGGAGTGTGGGACAAGCCCGACTTCGACTGGCGACTTGGCGAGCAGTATGCCATGATACACCGCCTGCAGCCGGCATGCCTCATAGGCAACAACCACCACAGGGCGCCGGTTGAGGGCGAAGACTTCCAGATGTTTGAGCGCGACCTGCCGGGCGAGAACACCGCGGGCCTTTCTGACGAAAGCGAGATAGGCAGTCTGCCGCTGGAAACATGTCAGACGATGAACGGAATGTGGGGATATAAGGTGAGCGACCAGAACTACAAGTCGGACACAACGCTCGTAAGACTGCTCGTAAGGGCTGCCGGCAAGGGTGCCAACCTGCTTATGAACATAGGGCCGCAGCCTGACGGACAACTGCCGGCAGTGGCTCTTGAGCGCCTTAAGAGCATGGGCAAGTGGCTGTCTGAATATGGCGAAACGGTGTATGCCACTACGGCGGGCGACGTGATGACTGCCGAATGGGGCACCACGACGCGCAGCGGCAACAAGCTTTATGTGCACATCCTTGCCGACGACATGCCGAAGATGATATTGCTGCCGCTAAAAGGCAAAGTGAAGAGCGCCGTATTATTTGATACAGGCAAAAAGATAAGTCATGAAAACGTAAGCGGCGGCGTAGTGCTGCACACTGCCGACCTTACGCCGGCGATAGACCGAATAATAACACTGACGGTGAAATAAGTGAAGAGGAAAAAATTAAATGAAGAGTGAAGAACGAAGAGTGAAGAATTCAATAGTCTGTTGTGTGTTATAGAATGTCGTCTATGCTATAATGCTATTCAGTTTTATATGCTATTGAATTCTTCACTCTTCGTTCTTCACTCTTCACTTATACTTATATTCCCACTCCCAAAGTAAAGAATGCGCCGTTGTATGAACCTATTCCGGCTGTGCGCGAACTCATGTGGCGGAAACTTACGCCGAAATCAAACTTCAGAGGACCTCGCCCAACCCTGAACATTACGCCAAGATCGTAAGCCACGTTCTTCCAGTCGGCATGACCGACGCTCGTCGACACCGTGCCGCGAAGGTCTATGGCAGCAACATCGTCCTTATAGAACGTATAGCCTAAACCTCCACCAAGATTCTGCGAAGTGGCGTAAGTCTTCAGTCCGTCGGCATCACAATGGCCGTAAATGCTCTCGCCATGAACAAAGGCATACATACGCGGAATAAACCTGTAGCCTATGTCGGCATTGAGGGTAAGCGGATGCATGTTGTTGCAGCCTGTTCCTGCACTCACTCCGAGATTGATAACAATTTTATCGAAAAAACACTTTTCGTTCGACGCGTTCTGCGCTCCGGCTGTAGCCATGGCCATAAGAAGGGCCAACAAGAACAATAATTTCTTCATAGTAAAAAACATTTTTAGTTTGTGCTTTTTACTTTAACACGTACAACACGCCGTATTGTGACATCGTTTTTAGTAAATTAACATTAACGGCAAAAAAGATTCACAACATTTTTCATATTGAACACGTGGGGACTACGGAAGAATGAAGAATGAAGAATTCAATAGTATATAAAAGCTGAGCAATCACAATATTGACAATCTTGATTGCGCCTTACAATACAAAACAGACTATTGAATTCTTCACTCTTCGTTCTTCACTCTTCACTTATTTAGCTCCTTTGGGCGCCGGCAGGAAATATGCAATGACTGTAAGGACAAGCATTAAGATCCAGAAGCTGCTCATACCGACATCTACCGCATAGCTCACAGCCACGCCTATCAGACAGATAACGATGTCTAAGACCGAAAGGACCGACCTTGACGTATAACGCGAAAGGAAGCCGCGAGCATCCTTAACCAAATCTTTTATCATCAGCACAACCATCAGGACAAGACACAGAACTATTAATCCCCAGACGGCATAATCTGCCGCAGGCACGCTGCCAAACAGCGGCTCAAGTGCAAACAGAAGAAGAAAGATGCTGAAAACAATTTCAAGCTTGCCGGTCTTTAAATCTACTTTTCTCATAGGCTTGTTGTTTAAAAAAAATATTTATAGGTTTAAATCACAAAACATCAAACTTAAACAGCTTTTTCCGCATGGAGGAATATCTAACACTCGACACGAAGATTATCAGCGACAAAGCCGTCAGCACTATCATGCCGGCACAAACAGACATTCAGTAATGCCGTATTATAACGTGCTGATATGGTTCGGCAGCTCTTGTAGCCTTATGTTCACAAAGTTAGTAAAAATCCTGGACATTTTCAACTTTCTATAAGTTTATTTCGGTTCATCACCGATATCCATTGAAATATAGGCGTTCAGAGCAGTACGACAGACACAACGCAATAACCCGGCCGAATAATAACCGGTCGGATTATCACATTAAATTATTAATACTGTTCAAATTTTTCACAACGCTTTTCCGTAACCGTCAAAAAGGAAGCAGCATGAAAACAGTAAAATACACCATGGCCAGCAGAGCCAACACCTCTAATGCCAGTTCCAGCTTGTCAAAGCGGGTGCTTTCATTGTTTTTCAATAAAGACGTCAGTGTTACAAGCACCAGCGGCAAAATCATAAAGGAATACCTCAGTTCTATTCCAAACAACACAAAGCCCCACCATACAAGACCTATAAGGAGTATGAGGGAAAGAATTATTACTTTTGCTTTTTTCATAAGGCACTAAAATTAAATTTAACCACCATAATCATTAAATACTTCAACGAAGTTAAATAGAGAGAGAGTAAAGCAACAAATGTAATTTTCTACAGATTTATACTCACAAAGAAGATGCGCAACAAACCATTATCATGCCTAAGCACGCAGGGACGTACCCCAGGTGCGTCCACCTTTACATCAATCATATATAACGCTTTCGGACGCACCTGGGGTACGCCCCTGCAATATCACGTTGTTTTCGTTCCCTTTGGTGCCGGCAGAAAATATACAGCAACAAAACAGATAAACAGAAAAATCCACCAGCTACCAGAATTTGAGCTGAACGCATAGCCTACAGCCAGGCCTATAAGACATATTACGGCATCAACAATCCAAAAGACCGACCTCGATGTATAACTCGAAATGAAGCCGCGCGCATCCTTAATCAGATCTTTCACCAAGAACACAAGCATCAACACAGCGCACACTGCCATCAACCCATAAATTAGATAATCTATCACAAGTTTGTCTCCAAACACAGGCTCTACGGCATATAAAAGCAGAAGAGTACTGAAAAGGATATCTAACCTGTCTTTCCTAAAACTTATTCTACTCATAGCTTATGATTTAAAGATTATTGCTTAAACATTTTTATATCACGCAAGACAAATTGTCAATGCAGTCACAAATATTTTTATCGTTATGCTAAATAGTCCGTGTATTTGTTTGCAAATGTAGGCAAAAACTAAAGTCGTTATTTATTTTAGTAAGTTCTTTTCGGTTCATTTCTAATAAATTACAGTTTACGCAGGATTTATTCAGAGCCGTACAAAAGACTTAACGGGTATGCTCCGGCCAAACCAAAATTAGTCGGAGCATAAAATATATAAGTTAATAATTCTGCCACAAGCTACCAATCAGATTATATACCGAAACCTATCGTGCCGTAGAATCCATTATAATTGCCCACGCCTGCCGTGCGCGAATTGATATGACGGAAACCAAGTCCTAAATTCATCTTAAGTTTTCCGCCAATGTGAAAAATAAGAGCTGCATCATAAACGACATGCTTCCAGTCGGCATCGCCAATACTTGAAGAGACAGTTCCACGAAGGTCAACGCCAACATTGTCTACTTGATAAAGCGTGTATCCCAAACCGCCACCCAGCACACAACTCTTTGAATATGTCTGGCCATAATTATCATCTGAAAGTCCATAAAGGCCACCAGCATGAACAAAGGCATACATACGCGGAATAAAACGATAACCGAGGTTTGCACTAAGTTCAAGAGGACTGACTCCATGACACTTTGTGCCCACACCGACATTAAGTTCCGCTACAAGCCTATCAACAAACTTGCTTTCATTTGAAGCATTCTGAGCCACTGTTCCCAAGCTGATCAACAACAGAGAAATGATTACCAAAAGTCTTACATTCTTTTCCATATTTTATCACGTATTTAAATTAGATTTTTTATTTGCATCAGATTTTTCTAATCTCAAAATTAGATTATCGTTTAAACATCTCCAAATTTAAGAATGATTATTTTTGGGCGGTGTCACAATTACAAAATGCGTCTAAATCATTATGCTTCAAGCATTTATTTAGCATATAATAGTTTCATGAGGGCGAAAATTGTGACGCTTTGAATAAGCACAAGGACAAAAAACATCTTAAATGCATATGCTTTTCAACATAAATTGATTAACTTTGAAACAACAAAAAACACAACTTTAATGAAAAGGCTTTTATTATTCTCTATTGCAATAATACTCATTCTTTGCAGCTGTAATTACAACAGCGAAACACACAAAAAACTCGTTTTGGCAGATACATTGCTGTATCAAACAAAAAATGATTCAGCTATGAAAGTGCTTAAAAGCATCAATGCTGAGAATCTAAAGGACGAAAGCGACAAAGCATATTATAATCTTTTGATGACTCAAGCAAGTCATGTTTTATATATGCCTCCTATGCCCGACTCCATCATAAACGGATGCATTGAATATTACACCAAACAATACGATGCAGAAAAACTTGCTAAAGCTTATTATTACAAGGGTGCGATTTTCTATGAAAAAGGAAATAATGCCGAAGCTATCACAGCTTTAAAAAATGGAGAAATATTTGCAAAAAAAGCAAAAAATAAAAATGCTATACATCATATAGCAGAACTACTTGCTTTCATTAATCTAAAAAATGGGAATTATAATACAGCACTAAAATATGCGCACATCGCACTAAACAATTCAATTGCAACTAACAACAAATCTTGGATTGTTGAAGACCTAAACAGGATATCTGCAATATTCGCAGGACAATCAAAAGCAGACAGTTCTGACTACTACATGAACGAAGCATTGAAAAAAACTAAAGACCTGCCTCAAAAATTAAAAGTTGAATTTTACACAAATGCAAGTATCTACTATTTTAACACCAACAAACTTGCAGAATCAAAAAAATATGCATTAAAATCATTAAATATCCAACAATCAGAAAGAGCCCAAACAATACTTGGTGCTATATACTATTCAGAAGGTGAAACTGAAAGGGCATTGGATTTACTAAAAAAATCAGCTTCAAGCAATAATTTAGAACATAAAGCAGAAGCTTTGTCCCTAATGTCTGACATAAAGAAGGAGCAGGGCGAATATAAGGAGGCTATGAAGCTGGCGGAAAGAAGCAAGGCAGCTGAAGACAGCATGAAGGCAAGACAACAGACTGAAGATATGCTCGCGCTGCAGAAAAGCATAGAGAAAGAAGAGGCCGTGAAGAATGCCGGACAATGGATGCCGGCTGCAGCAGCGGCCATCGCAGCGCTCGCAATTATCATCATAGCTGCCGCCGTATACCACAGAAAGAAAATGAGCAGGGCAAGAAACCTGATGGAGGAAGATAGGGAGAAGATAGAGATGTACACGCAGCAAATGGAGAGCATGGCGGCATCGGGCAAGGACAGGGAAAAGGAAATAAAGAAACTGAAAAAGAAGATTGAAGACATCAGAAAGCATGAGGCTGAAACAGTGAGCCGCGGAAAAAGACTGCACAAAGAGATTGCCGACGGCGGAACAACCGTAAAATGGAGCAAGGACGACTTTGAGGCATTCATCGAATACTTCAGAATTGAATATGCAGAAAAGGCAAGAGAGGCTGAAAGCAGATACGGCAAGCTGACAACAAACAGTCTGTTTGCACTCTCGCTGATAACCATAGGCTTCAGCGACAAGGACATTCAGCGCATTATGGCCATAACACCGGGAGCGCTGAGAACGATCAAATACAGGCTGAAAAAGCAAATCAAAATTGAAAATTGAAAATGAATAAACGAAGTTCGGTGTAAGCCAATTATGATTACTCTTTTTGTGTGGGGGATATTCTGATTTTATAAAAAAGGATTTATGTCATGGCAACACATTAACACCAGGAAAAAACATCTTAAATGCACATGCTTTTCAATATAAATTGATTAACTTTGAAACAACAAAAAACATGACATTAATGAAAAGACTTTTATTATTCTCCATAGCTATAATACTCATTCTGTGCAGCTGCAACTACAACAACGAAACACGCCAGAAACTCGTTTTGGCAGATACATTGCTGTATCATACAAAAAACGATTCGGCAATGAAAATACTTAAAAGCATCAGCGTTGAGAATCTAAAGGATGAAAGCAACAGGGCATATTATAATCTTTTGATGACTCAAGCAAGTCATGTTTTATATATGCCTCCTATGCCCGACTCCATCATAAACGGATGCATTGAATATTACACCAAACACTACGATGCAGAAAAACTTGCTAAAGCTTATTACTATAACGGAATTATACTAACAAATAAAAACAATTATCAAAAGGCCATTAATTCATTAAAGAGGGGGGAACCTCATGCAAAAAAATCCAAGAATAAGGTACTTATACATCATATTGCAGAAAATCTTTCTTTCATCAATCTAGAAATCGGCAACTTAAATACGGCCTTAACATACGCACACATTGCCTTAAATAAAGCATCAGAAATGAAAAGGGAATCGTGGATTGCAGAAGATTCGTATCGTATGTCAGCTATTTTCGGTGCAAAAGCCATGCAAGACAGTTCTAATTTCTATATGAATAAGGCATTAAAATATGCAGCATCTTTACAAAAGCAACTAAGATCCGACTTCTATGCTAACGTAAGTGCATATTATTATAACATAAACAAGCTAGACTCTGCCGAGAAATATATATTAATGTCCATAAAAGCCAAGCCTACGGCAAGGGCTAACTATATACTCGGAGTAATATATATGGACAAAGGACTAAAAGCCGAGGCATGGAAACTATGCGAAAAGGCAGTAGCCGACGGTGACTTCGATATTAAGGCTGAAGTGCTGGCGTGGATGTCTGACGTAAAGAAGGAGCAGGGCGAATATAAGGAAGCCATGGAGCTGGCGGAAAGAAGCAAGGCGGCTGAAGACAGCATGAAGGCAAGACAACATACAGAAGACATGCTTGCACTACAAGAGAACATCGAGAAAGACGAAGCAGTGAAGAATGCCGGACAATGGATGCCGGCTGCCGCAACGGCCATTGCAGCGCTCGCAATTATTATCATAGCTGCCACCATATACCACAGAAAGAAGATGAGCCGGGCAAGAAACCTGATGGAGGAAGACAGGAATAAGATTGAGATGTACACGCAGCAGATAGGAAGCATGGCGGCATCGGGTAAGGACAGGGACAAGGAAATAAAGAAACTGAAAAAGAAAATTGAAGACATCAGGAAGCATGAGGCTGAAACAGTGAGCCGCGGAAAAAGGCTGCACAAAGAGATTGCCGACGGAGGAACAACCATAAAATGGAGCAAGGACGACTTTGAGGCATTCATCGAATACTTCAGAATTGAATATGCAGAAAAGGCAAGAGAGGCTGAAAGCAGATACGGCAAGCTGACAACAAACAGTCTGTTTGCACTCTCGCTGATAACCATAGGCTTCAGCGACAAGGACATTCAGCGCATTATGGCCATAACTCCGGGAGCACTGAGAACTATCAAATACAGACTGAAAAAGCAAATTAAAATGGTGAATTGAGAATGGAGAATTGAGAATTTTATCAGCAGAACTTATCATACTGAACTTACAAAACACGGCAAACTATGATGCAAAAGGTATGCTTTTGCATGCTGAAACGTGGCCTTTCAGGGTGCAAAAGTATGCCTATCGGAAAAATGAAAACGGCAATAATAAAGAATGTTGACTATTTACTGACTTAGGTTGACCGAAACATGGAGTATCGCTGATAAAAGTTGACTCTTCGTGATAAGTCATACAGCATAACATAAGGATCAATTTTATTTTTATAAAAAACTCATCACTCGTCACAACCGTGCATAACAAACTGTAAATCAAGATGTTAAAGTGTGACGAGTTGCCGGATAAACTCATCACGGCTGATGTGTGAGCCACGAGCGTGACGAGTTGAAAGCGCAACTCGTCACACTGTAACGCCATGTGTATCAGTGCGTTATACGCCATTGTGACGAGTGACGAGTTTTTTTATAAAATAGTTAGAGGAGAATGTTCTGTTTTAGGAGTTAAAGTAGTTAAAGGAGTTAGAGGAGTTAGAGGAGTTAAAGTCGTATGCTTTGTTTTTAGGAGTTAATGACACTGTCCAATATTTTGTGCAAATGGAAACAAAGTTCTGTTGCCGGTACATCAAAAAAACAAATCAGCCTGAGCAGACTGTTTAGTCCGTTCAGGCTGATTTATTATTTTATATCAGAAAGAAAATGCTTAGGCAAGCAGTTTCTTTACGATGCCGGAGATAATGCGGCCGTCGGCCTTGCCAGCCATCTGCTTTGAAGCCACGCCCATAACCTTGCCCATGTCCTTCATGCCTGCGGCACCTGTCTGGGCTATAATTTCCTTTACGGCAGCCTCAATCTCTTCTTCTGTCATAGGCTTCGGCAGGTATGCCTCAATGACGCTGACCTGTGCCAGCTCGGCGTCTGCCAGGTCCTGACGGTTCTGCTGCACGAATGTGGCAGCCGACTCTTTGCCCTGCTTGGCAAGCTTGGCAAGAATCTTCATGGCGTCGGCATCCTCGAGAGTGTCGTTGGCTCCGGGAGCAGTCTTTGCCTCAAGAAAAACTTTCTTAATGTTGCGCAAGGTCTCAAGACGCACCTTGTCGCGGGCCTTCATGGCCTCCTTTATATCGTTGCTTATCTGATCGAATAACATTTTAATTATGAATTAAAAATTATGAATTATGAATTGTCAATCATCCAAACTTTATTGTTCCCTGTATCTTGCTGTCCTCGCTCTCGGCCTTCTTTACCTGTCCCATAGACTGGTTGCGTATTTCCTCAAGCTCCTGACGTGTGCGCTTGTATGTAGGCGTCGACTCAACAGAAGATATTACGTCGTCGTTGTCGAGGTCTTCCTGGCGGAAGATGTATATGTGCGGACGGCGCTTGTATTTAGAGCTCTTTCCGTCGGTGCCGTAGTAGTGTTCACGCTTTGCGCGGCGCTCGGCAGCCTTCTCCTCCTCCTCAGCACGGCGTTCGTTCTCCTCCTGAGAATGCTTCTTGTAGTGCTCGTTCATGCCGTCGACATTCTCTATGCCGAATCCTGTGGCGAGGATGGTAACCTTCACTCTGTTGCCCAGTTCGGGGTCGGTGGCAAGTCCCCACTTTATCTCGAAGTCGTTGCCAAACTTGGCCATAAAGTCGTTCACGTCGTTCATCTCCTCCATCATGAGGCCGTTGTTGCTGTTCTTGTCGCTGCAGAACGATATGCTGAGCAATATCTTCTTTGCGTTGAACACGTCGTTGTCGTTGAGCAGAGGTGAGTTGAGCGCGTCCTCAATGGCACGCTTCACGCGGCCCTCGCCTTCGCCGTAGCCTGTACTCATGATGGCCACGCCGCCGTCCTTAAGCACGGTCTTCACATCGTTGAAGTCGAGGTTTATCAGTCCGTGAACGGTGATAATCTCGGCTATGCTCTTGGCAGCAATGCTCAGGGTGTCGTCGGCCTTTCCGAAGGCATCAAGGATAGACAGTTCCGGATAAATCTCGCGCAGGCGCTCGTTGTTGATTACGAGCAGGGCGTCGACGTGCTTCGACATCTCTTCAACGCCGTCGAGGGCCTGGTCGATCTTGCGTTCGCCCTCAAAGCGGAACGGTATGGTAACGATGCCGACGGTAAGGATGCCCAGATCCTTTGAAACGCTGGCAATGACAGGAGCCGCACCGGTGCCGGTGCCTCCGCCCATTCCGGCTGTGATGAATGCCATCTTGGTGCCGTCGTTGAGCATTGCCTTTATGTCCTCAAGGCTCTCCTCGGCTGCCTCGCGCGCCTTTGCAGGCTTGTTGCCGGCTCCGAGTCCTTCCTTGCCGAGCTGCAGGTGCACGGGTACGGGCGAGTCGTTGAGTGCCTGGTTGTCAGTGTTGCACAGAACGAACGACACGTCGTGTATGCCCTCGCGGTACATGTGGTTAACGGCGTTGCCTCCACCGCCGCCTACTCCGATCACTTTTATTATGCTCTTCTCTTTTTCGGGCTCACCGAAATCCACTATTCTATGTGTATCAGCCATATCTCTGTCTTTATTTTTTTTCGTAGTTATAAGTTTGTAGCAGCGCAGCCATGTCAATATTATTCGTCCTCAGAGACAAGGCTTCTGAACCAGTTCTTGAGCTTTGTAACATGAGGCTTCATGCCCTTCTTTTCCTTGTCGGCATCGTCCTTCGGCTTAACTTCGGGCTCGCTCTCCTTCCTGGCAGCCTCTTCGGCAGCCTTGCGGCGCATCTCCTCAATCTTCAGCTTCTCGGCTTCGGTGAGCACTACGCCCTCGTTGTTGCGCTGCTGTACGTGAGTTCCGCCCTGCATGCCGGCAGCCGGCTTAGGCTTGTCGGCACCGAAGAGGTCGCTGTGCTCGCTGTACTCTTCGCCGGCGCAGTTCATGTCGCCCTTGGCCAGGATGCCCAGCACGGTGTTCATCATGCCGTTGTGGGCGTTGATGTCGTTGTTGTTAGAGTTGATGGTCTGCGTAACAAACTTCGCAATACGTATTTTCTCTATATGCGTGTGGTTTCTGAAGGCCATGTCGATGTTCTTCATGTTAGAGCCTCCACCTGTAAGGATGATACCGCCCAGCAGCCTGTCGGCATACTCGGCAGGAACCTGATACCACACATTCTCGATAATCTCCTGAAGTCTGCCCTCTACGATCTCGATAAACTTGCGGCTCTCTATGCTGCGGTCGGCATCGATGGGGAACATCAGGGTGTTGTCTATCTCGTTGTTGTCAGTATAAGCATTTCCGTATTTCAGCTTCATCTTCTCGGCATTCTCATCGTCCATCTGCAGCGAAGCGATATCCTTGGTGATGTTGTTGCCGCCGAGAGGTATGACAGCAAGATGGCGAAGAATATTCTTATAGTAAACAGAAACAGTGGTGGTATCGGCACCAAGGTCAACGAGCACGCATCCTGAACGCTTCTCAGAGTCGGACAGCACGCTGTCGGCCAGCGCCAGCGGCGCCAGATACATCTCGGCAATGGCAATGCCGGCAGTGTCGAAACACTTGTTGAGGTTGCGGTAGAAGGTCTTGCGCCACAATATGTTGAGGAAGTTGCCCTCAAGGCGGCTGCATTGTATGCCCACGGGATCGAGCTGCAGCTGGTTGTCGACCTTATACTCCTGTGTGGCCGCGTCAAGAATTTCCTGTTCAGGATAAGACATGTTACGGTTGGTGTCCATAAGCTCGTTTACCATCTCCTGCGTAACGATGGTGTCGCCCAATAAGTCTTTGCCTATCACGTTCTTCTCGCTTCTGATAGACTGACCTCCCACGCCCACATACACCTGAGCTATCTCAGACTTGAGGGCGGCAGACAGTTTCTTGACGATGTTGGACACACACTGAACGGTCTGATTTATATTGTAGACGACGCCCTTGCGTATAAACGACGAAGAGTCTTCCTTCACAACGGCGAGCACAGAGATGCTGCCGTCAAGATTCTTCTTGCCCGCAATGCCCGTAACCTTTGATGAGCCTAATTCTATTGCTACTATAAAATCCTTTGCTGCCATACGTTATCAATTTGTTGTTTCTGTTTTATTTAAATATCTGCCTTTTTCTTCTTTTTGCATATTATCTGGTTGTCAAACTCCAGATCTATATAAGAATATTTGTTCCATCCGGCCTGACTGAGTCCGTATTTGTAAAACTTCTTCAGACGGTCCATCTTCTTCTGCACAAAACCTTGCACAAGAGCCTTGCGGCGGTTGACATATTTTGTCTGCGGGATGTTGCCCAGATAAACTATATGCTCGCCGACGCGCGGAACAAGCTCAACGCCAAGGTCGGGCAGTATGTTTATCTGCACTATCTGATTCTTCCAGAAGTCATCCTTCATCAGCTCGATGGCCAGATAAGAGAGATAGTTGCGGGCATACCAGCGGCTTATGTTGCCTGTGGCTATTATCAGGTCTGACGTGTACTTTGAGTTGGGCATTATGCCGCCCTGATCGTCAAGATAATAGTCGTCGCCACGCGAGTTTTTCACCCTTACGATAGGCAGACGCTGCGTGATGCTTATAAAGACGTTGCCGTCCTTTGTCTTATAGCACTGTGCAGTGTTGACAAAGGGCGTGTCCTTCAGCTTGTCCTCGATGTCGCGAGGGTTGATGTCGGCAAGTTTCTTCTTAAACGGATAAAGGCGGCTCCGCTCAAGAATGCGCTTCACCTCCTTTGCACTTAGGAATCCGTTTGTACTTTCATCCTCAACATTAATGGTAACCTTAGTACACACGCTATGTGTCTCTGCCGGATGATTGAACGATGTCATCGCCATCACCAGGTAAACCGCAAGAAACACGTCGAGCGTTATGAATATGGTTCTTTTAAGTTTCTGATGCATTTACTTATACTTGTCTTGAAGTATTTTCTCTATCTGTGGCACATAATTGTCGAGGTCGCCGGCGCCGAGCACCACGAGCACCTCGAAATCATTGTCTTTTACGAACGAGAGGACATCCTCCTTGTGTATCATCTTCTTCTCCACGCCTTCCTTCAGGTTGTCGTAGATAAGCTGTGACGTAACACCGGGGATAGGCTCCTCGCGTGCGGGATATATGTCGCAGAGTACAACCTCGTCGAGCATGCTCAGACTGTCGGCAAAGTCCTTATAGAAGTCGCGCGTGCGGGTGTAGAGATGGGGCTGGAAGATTACGGTTATCTTCTTGTCCCTGTAAAGCTCGCGTATGCTCCTTGCGCTCTGGTAGATTTCCTTTGGATGGTGTGCGTAGTCGCTGAGGAAGACAATCTTGTCGTTCTTTATCTTGAAGTCGAAGCGACGGTCAACGCCACGGTATGTCTTCATGCCATACTTCAGTTCCTCGCTTGAGCATCCGTTGAGCTGTGCCATGGCCATGGCCGCAATGCCGTTCTCGATATTGATGGGCACGGGCTGACCGAGCTGCACTCCGCGTACGGTTTCTATTGGCGAGATGAAGTCGAACGAGATGTTGCCGTTCTCAATCACGATATTCTCGGCATGGAAGTCGCCGCTGTCAAGACTGTATTCATACACCTTAACACCGGGCTGCACCTGAGCTTTCATCTCGAGGCCCTTGTGTATGATGAGCGCTCCGCCGGGCTGAATCAGCGAAGAGTAATGGGCGAAGCTCTCAAGATAGGCCTCCTTGGTGCCGTATATGTCGAGATGATCGGGGTCGGTAGATGTTATGACGCTCATCCACGGACGGAGCCAGTGGAAGCTGCGGTCGAACTCATCGGCCTCGATAACCACGAAGTCGCTCTCCTTGCTCAGTATGTAGTTAGAGCTGTAATTCTTTGATATGCCGCCGAGAAAGGCGTTGCAGTCGACGTGGCTCTGATGCATGATGTGGGCGCACATGGTAGACGTGGTGGTCTTGCCGTGCGTGCCGGCAAAGCAAAGGCCCTTGTGTGAGCGTGTGAGCATGCCCAGCACCTGGGCGCGCTTCTCAACGTCGAAACCGTTCTCACGGAAGTAAACCAGCTCCTTGTGGTCTGCCGGTATGGCCGGGGTGTAGATCACGAGCGAAGACTTCTGGTTTCTGCAGGCATGCGGTATCTCGTCGATGTTTTCTTCATAATGAATAAGCATGCCTTCTTTCTCGAGCTGCGTTGTCAATGCAGAAGGAGTTTTGTCGTATCCGGCAACGACAACGCCTCTGTGCAGGAAGTAACGGGCTATGGCGCTCATGCCTATGCCGCCTGCTCCTACAAAATATACAGCTTTAATCTCTTTCAGTTCCATTATTTTATTATTCTCTACAGAAACGGACTTTTGTCCGCCAGGGCTGATTGCAGCCCTACATCTGCTTTTGCAATTTATTTTAGTATTCTATATAATTATTGTCTGTGGCCTACTAACCCTCCGCATCAGTGTCCGCGGCGTGCGAGCTTAACCACTTCGTTGGCTATTATGTCGGCCGAGTCGGGAAGCGCGAGCTTCAGTATGTTCTCGCTAAGTTCTTTCAGTCTGGCATCGTCTTTCACTGTCTGCAGCGCCAGCTTAACCACCTCAGCAGGAGCGTCGGCGTCCTTTACATACAGAGCAGCGTTCTTGTTGACCAGGGCCATGGCGTTCTTTGTCTGATGGTCTTCGGCCACATTGGGCGAAGGAACGAGGATAACCGGCTTGCCTATGAGGCAGAACTCTGATATGCTGCTTGCTCCGGCGCGGCTTATCACCAGGTCGGCGGCCTTGTAGGCAGCGCCCATGTCAGAGATAAAGTCGGTTACGTGAAGCGACGGAACCGTTCCGCGCTGCTTCAGTTCAGCCATTATCGACGCGTTATAGTATTTTCCGGTCTGCCATATAAACTGCACACCTGACTCTTTTATCATGTCGAGATTCTGAAGTACGCTCTCGTTGACCGTTCTCGCGCCAAGGCTTCCGCCTACGATGAGGATGGTCTTCTTGTCTTCAGACAGCCCGAAGCTCTTAAGGGCCTCAGCCTTTGTCAGCTTTGTGTCGAGCAGGACCTGACGCACGGGATTACCGGTCTTGACAATCTTGTCTGCCGGGAAGAATCTTTCCATGCCGTCGTAGGCCACGCAGATACGGTCTACCTTCTTCGACAGTATCTTGTTGGTGACGCCAGCATAGGAGTTCTGCTCCTGAATGAGGCACGGTATGCCCATCTTCGTACACTGGTTGAGCATCGGACCGCTGGCATATCCGCCCACTCCGACGGCAGCCATTGGATTGAACTTGCGTATAATCTTCTTCGCCATCTGCTGGCTCTTCCATATCCTGTAAAGAACCACCACATTCTTAAGCATGTTCTTTCTGTTGAAGCCGCTTATAGGAAGTCCTACAATCTCATAACCGGCAGCAGGCACGCGCTGCATCTCCATGCGTCCTAACGCTCCGACAAACAGTATTTTAGCTTCGGGATACTTTGCCCTGATTGCGTTAGCTATCGAAACAGCCGGAAATATATGGCCTCCGGTGCCGCCTCCGCTTATAATTATTCTAAGTTCATCTTCCATATGTCCTTACACCTTATTATTTCGCAAAAGTAATCAAAATTTTTCTTTTCAGATAATTTTAAATAATATTTTTCTGGCTTATTAAAAAAATATCCGGACACTGCGCACGGTGGCAAGACCGACAAGCCGACACACAAACGCCAGACTGAAAATTATCTGACAAAAATGTGTCTCGGCTTTGTTGGCAGACCGTCTCAGCGGCCGTGTCTTACTAAATATTATCGCATTAGTACGATGGCTATCTTCCGAGCCATGACTCAGGATTCAGCTTTGCCGTTCCGCGCCTGAGCTGGAACTGCAGTATGTTGTCCTCGCCTACCACGCCCAAGGCCTGACGGGCGCTGACGTGCTGTCCGCGGTGTACGCTTACGGAGCGCAGGTTGCAGTAGACTGAAATATAACTGCCGTGGCGCACCATGACAACCATCGTTCCGCCGAAGCCGAACACGGCACTGACTTCTCCGTCGAATATAGAGCGTGCCGATGCTCCGGGACTTCCGAGGATATTTATTCCCTTGTTGTCGAGCTTAACGTTCTTAAGTCCTTCAACATTATATTGTCCGAAATGACTCACAATGCGGTAAGAGCCCGTGATAGGCATCGGCAGGCGGCCGCGGTTGCGCTCAAAACTGCCGCTGAGCTTGCGGTCCTGCGAATCGAAGGCGACAGCCTCCTTGGCCTCCTTCTTGGCACGAGCCACCTCGTTCTCATGCCTCATCTCCTCCACCTTGGCCTTGCGTTCTGCTGCAACGCGGTCGGCTTCAGCCTCACGTGCGGCCTGTTCTGCCCTGGCTTTCTCCTCGGCGCTCTTGCGCTCGGCTGCTCTTGCTTCGGCTTTCAGGCGTTCCTCGCGTGCCTTAGCCTCAGCCACACGGCGTGCATTCTCGCGCGCTGCTGCCTCGGCGGCAGCCTTCTTGCGTGCCAGTTCCTCTGCCCTGCGCTTTGCGGCGGCTGCAGCGGCAGCGGCTTTTCTGCGGGCTTCAGCCTCAGCTCTTGCCTTGGCTTTAGCCACTTCTTCGGCTATGAGCTTGTCGATCTGCGCATTGAGGGCTGCGTCCTTCTTGCGCTGGTCGGCAATGATGGTCTGTATCGTCTTCTGCTGCTTCTGCAGTGTGTTCACCACCTGCTGCTGCTCGGCTTGCTTGCCTTGCAGCGCAGCCTGTTCCTGCTGTCCCTTATAGAGCAGGTTGTTCTTCTGTCCCCTGACCTTCTTCAGCTCGTTGTTCTTTGCCTCTATCTGGTTTTGCTTGGCTTTCACCATCTCGCCCTGGGCACGCTGATAGGCGGCATACTCGCGGACGAACCTCAGACGGCGGTACATCTGGGCAAAGTTCTTGGCGCTGAAGATGAACATCAGCTTGTCCTGTATGGTGCGGTTGCTGGCCATATACCGCATCGACTTTATGTATTTGGCCTTGCGGTCCTGCAGCTGCTGCTCGAGCGTAGAGAGCTGATTCTTGAGCAGCTGTATGTTTCCGTCAATGTGGGTAATGTCTTTCTGTATTCCGTCGATAGACTTCTGCCGCTGGTCGATTTCGCTGTTTATCATCATCAGGTTGTTGAGCCGCTTCTTTACGTCGGCCTTATTGGCACGCAAGAGGCGCTCCTGCTCCTTTATCTTGCGCTGAACGCTCGCGCGCTGGTTGCGGAGTCCCCTGATAGAGGCGTTCGAATAGTTGGCTGTCTTGGCCGACTTCTTCGTGCTGCGCTTCTTCACCACGCGCTTCGTCGTGGTCTTTTTCTTGGCTGTCTGCTTTTTCTGAGCCAGCGAAGGCGCCACCAACGACAATGCCAGCAGAAATATTAGTATTCTTCTCATTTATAACTTTAAGATTCTGTTAATTACGTCCTGCGGATCCACCTTTTTATATTTATCCGACACAGAGGTGCGCGTTTCCCAGTCGGCCGACGTGTCGAGTCCGCTCATTGATATGTTCACGGCCACGCCGTTAGCTCTCTTCACCGCGCTGCTCTTCATCATCAGGGTGATGTCAGTAGGGAATTTCTTCGTACCGAGCGGCTTGAATGTTCCGTAAGTGCATTTCACTGATGTGCTGCCTGTAGACGGGCTGCTGTATGTTACGTCCACAGCCTTGATCAGCCCGCTCGTCTTGTCGGCCTGCCACACATAGTTCATGCTGCCGCGCTTCAGCGTAACGAGCGTGTTGGCCACGGCATCGTTGAACGTAACGCCGAAATTCTTGAGGGCCGAGTCGGTTATCTTCTGCTGTCCGGGCACGAAGAGCTGATTCCACAGCAGTGCCTGCAAGGCGTAGAAGTCGAGCCCGTTGCGCTGCAGGAAGTCTACATCGCTGTATGAAGCCTTGATATATTCCTTGTTGATGCGGTCTACCACGAGCACGTAATCCTTTGTAAACTCAATGCGTCCGGCCTCCATCAGTCCGAGCGGAGTGAGCTGTATGCGTATCACGTCGTCCTTCTTCATCTTCAGCGAACCCGACACCGACAGATCTTTTGAACCGGTGTTGATGCTGAACTTTATCTTAGCCGAGATGGCCTGGGCATACACTTCATTGTCGTAGACCTTGCGCAGGAAGTCTGTCTTGCGGGCCAATATGCTTTCAACATCGTTATTGCCTGACGACGAAGACGAGCCGCCGGACATGGCGGCCTTCTTTGTGCCGCACGAAACTACGGCGAGGCACACAACCAAAAAGACGAGGCTGCGTAACAGCCTGCTGCTATTTCTCAACATATTTCTTCAGTTTTATTTTTCTTATAAGCACCTTATTCTCTTCGTCACTGTTCTCAAGCGCCTCGCGCCAGTATTCAAGGGCCTTGCCGGCGTCGCCGTTCATGTAGTAGATGTCGCCTGCATGCTCGAGAAGCACCGCACTGTTTGTGGTGTCGTTCTTGATGGCCATGTCAATATACGGCTGCGCGTCTTTATATTTTTTCTGCTTGAACAGTATCCATGCATAGGTGTCAAGGTATGTGCAGTTGTCGGGTTCGGCCTGCACCGTGCGATAGCTCATCTGCTCGGCCTTGTCGAGATTCTTGCCCGTTTCCGACAGATAGTAGGCATAGTTGTTCAGACAGCCGAAGTTGTCGTCCTTCCACTGCAGGCAACTGTCATAAGCGGCATAGGCTTCCTGCTCCTGCCCCTTGCTGTAAAGGATGTCGCCCATGATGGCATAAAAGTCTGACACGATGTCGGGGTTGCTCTCGTCGTCAATCTGGCTGACGCCCTTTCTGAACACTTCGAGGGCGTTGTCGTCATCGTCTTTCTGCACATAGGCAAGTCCGAGGAAATAATAGAAGGCCATCTCGTCGGGATTATAGTCGAGCGCCTGGCGCGAAAGTTCTATAACCTTGTCGAAGTCTTTCTCGTTCCACACTGTCTGTATCAGCTGTAGACGGGCAGCCGCGTTGTCGGGCGAGATGGTCAGCACGGTCTCCAGCACCTTGGTGATAGAATCCTGCGGCATCTTCTTCAGCGTCATGTATGCTGCATACAACTCGGCCATGTCGGATGTCTCCTGCGGCTGTTTCAGTATTCTCTTAAAGAGGTTGAGCACCTGTGTGCTGTCGCCTCCGTTCTTCTCGTTGTCTGCCACCACCTGCCTCATCAGTATCATCTTTGTGCTGACGGGCGTCTTGGGATTCACGAGCATTGTCTCCTGTATCGAGTCGGCCTGCGCCGTGCTGCCCGTGGTTCTGTAGTAGTCTATCATCGACATGCGTGCCATGGGGTTCTCGGGGTCTTGCTTCAGCACGTCCATATACTGGCCGTATGCCTCGTCGGGCTTGCCGTTCTGCAGAAGCCAGTTGCCCATCATCACCCTGTAGTTCATGTCGTTGGGATATTTCTCCGACATCGACTTCAGCTCATTGAACTCTTCCTCCTTCTTGCCCTGCAGCGAGTACACCTGCATCTTCGACAGGGCTGTCTGCTCACTGCTGCCTTCAAGGGCTTCGATGCGTTCAATGGTCTTTATCACATTGTCGTAGTCTTTCTTTCTGAGATACAGCTGGTTAAGGATGTCGAGCACGTCTGAGCGCTCCGGACTGTTGTGTGCCAGCTTCTCGTATGCCTTTATGGCCTCGTCGAGGTTGCCTATGCGTATGTAGCCCGTGCCGAGACGCTCAAGATAGGTGTTGTTCTCGGGGTCGAGCTCGGCAGCCTTCTTAACGTCTTCAAGTGCGGCGGTGTCGCCATAGAGCACTCCGCTGTAAGACGACATCATAAAGTAGGCCTCTGCTGCGTTGGGGTTTATGTCGAGACAGTGGCTCAGCAGGTCGTAAGCCGCGTCGTAGTTGCCGGCCACCTGCTGCTTGACGGCCTCAAAATAGAATATCTTGAAGCGCATGCTGTCGTTATGGCTTATGGGCGGAACCACGATGCCGCGCGACGCCGTGCCGCCTGCGCCTGTCTTTGTTGCCGTGCCGTGGCTGCAGCCTGTGATGACAGCCGCCGCCGAAAGCAGCACAAGGATGTATGATGTTAGTCTGTTCATCTGAATTGTTGAAATGCGAACCTTGCTGTTACTTCACTCCGGTGTGGCCGTAGCCGCCTGCGCCGCGCTCTGTCTCGTCGAGCACGCTAACCTCGACAAACTCTGCCGTCTCATGGCGAGCAATGACCATCTGGGCTATGCGTTCGCCGTCGTTGATCACGAAGTCGGTGTCTGAAAAGTTTATCAGCAGCACCATCACCTCGCCCCTGTAGTCGGCGTCTATCGTTCCCGGCGTGTTAAGCACCGTTATGCCGTGCTTCAAGGCCAGTCCGCTGCGCGGGCGCACCTGTGCCTCGTAGCCTTCGGGCAGGGCTATGTAGAGGCCCGTGGGTATCAGCCTGCGCTCCATGGGGCGCAGCGTTATCGGGGCGTCGATGTTTGCCCTGAGATCCATACCTGCACTCTGTGCCGTGGCGTATGCCGGAAGCGGCTGGTGCCCTTTGTTGATTACTTTTACGGGTATCATAGTCTTATTCTGCTTTTTAGGTTTTAACGGCGCACGCCTAGGCCTGACGCCACATGCCGACATCAGCCAGCCCACAGCTGGCATGCTGCCGGTTACGTTATTTTAATTTGTGTGCAAAAATAGTTATTTATATTTACATAATTGTATTTTTAGCGCTAAAAAGAAAGAATTTAGCCATTTTTAGATTACTTTTGCGCAGCTAACCGCCGTATTGTGCATACGGCCTTATTTTGCAGAAAGATGATGAACTGGAAACAACTTATATCGAACAAAAGACTCGGACAGGAGTCGCGCCACGCCATAAGGCACGACGACCGCTCTGAGTTTAAGCGCGACTACGACCGGCTGATATTCTCTGCGCCGTTCCGCCGCATGCAGAACAAGACTCAGGTGTTCCCGCTGCCGGGCAGCATTTTCGTACATAACCGCCTCACTCACAGCCTGGAGGTGGCAAGCGTGGGCATGTCGCTCGGCAACGACGTGGCCCACTGCGTTATGAAGACAAGGCCCGAACTGGCCGACACGCTGTTCACGCAGATCGGCACCATAGTAAGCACGGCATGTCTGGCGCACGACATGGGCAACCCTCCGTTCGGACACTCCGGCGAGAAGGCCATTCAGACGTTCTTCACCGAGGGCAAGGGGGCTTATCTTAAAGACAGGCTGAGCCCCGAACTGTGGAACGACATCACTCACTTTGAGGGTAACGCCAACGCGTTCCGTCTGCTTGCTCACCGCTTCAAAGGGCGCCGCGACGGCGGATTCGTGATGACTTACACCACGCTTGCGTCTATCGTGAAATATCCTTTTGCGTCGGCTCTGGCGGAAAAGGGGCACGGTAAATTCGGTTTTTTCAGCACCGAAGCCGACATATTCTGCCGCATTGCCGACGACCTCGGCATCATACGCAAGTCGGCCGACGGCTGTCCTGCCGAGTATGCGCGCCATCCGCTGGTGTATCTTGTAGAGGCTGCCGACGACATCTGCTACGAGATTATGGACATTGAGGATGCCCACAAGCTGAAGATTGTAACGTACGAGGAAACAAAGCGGCTTTTCCTGGATTTCTTCGATGAAATGGGGCAAAATCACATCATGCAGAGGATTCACGACGAGGAAATAACCGACGACAACGAGAAGGTGATATACATGAGGGCATGCGTTATCAACGCGCTCGAAAGGGCATGCGTTGACGCGTTCATGAGGCACGAGGACGAGATCATGAGGGGCGAGTTCAGCGGCAGTCTTATCGACAGCATCGACGACAGACTGGTTAAGGCTTACCGCAACTGCACAGAACTTTCGAAAAAGCGAATCTACAAGAGCAAGCCTGTGCTTGACGTCGAACTGAGCGGTTTTAAGATTATGGACAGCCTGATGGAGGTCATGACCGAGGCGGCAGTCAATCCGCAGCGGTTCTACTCGCGCCAGCTTATCAGCCGCGTGAGCAGCCAGTATGACATCAGCGCGCCCGACCTCGAAACGCGCATCATGGCTGTTATCGACTATATCAGCGGCATGACCGACGTGTATGCGCTCGACATTTATCAGAAAATCAACGGAATAAGTCTGCCGATTGTCTGATTTTCCCGGGAAAAACAAGAAAGTAAAAAAATAAAGACACACATCCTTATTACACTCATCCACAGGAAATTCCACGCACAGACGCCTCACCCACTTAACAGGCTTATCTTCAACGCATTACAAAAGGCCCCTCTTGAGGTGTAAAAGGAAACCTTTCAGCGCGTAAAAAATAAGCTTTCGCACGCTGAAAGGATAGCTTCCACAAAATGACAACAATCCTGCTGCAGCATCAGCACATGCGCAGCGGACAAAAGAATATCTTTATAAAAAGAGGAACAAGGCACCCCTCCGTCAATATTCCACACCCACTATCTCTATGTGCTCGATGTTTCTCATATTCAGCGGTTTACCGCCCTTCTCCGTGTATATGCTGCCAAGAACCGTATCTATCGCCTTAAGGTCATCGATATACAGCTTGTCCGACAGCGATGAGTACCTGAGCGTCTCCGTACATTCGGTCATCTCTGTGACATTGCCCATGAATTTTACCATCACGACTTTTCCGCTTTCATCGGTGTACTCGTCCCTAATGGACGCCATCTTGTCTATAAGCACACTCGTAATGCCTCCGTTCCTCGTCACGACACCTGCGGCAGGCCTGATCTGTCCCCACAGCTTCCTTTCCTTTACCTTACGCGTGGACAGGAAAGTGTTTTGGGGTTCGGATGTCATGTCTATGAACTTATCCGCCAGCGCGGCAGCATTCACATCTGAAGTCTTTTCTTTCTTCGTCACCTTACGCTTTACACTATAATTCCCCTTTACCTCCTTTACGGTATACTCAACTTCCCTCTCCTCACGGTAAACCTCTACTCCCTCATGCTCCTGCACAGATATCTCACGGGTGATTATTTTCAACGCCGAGTGTTCCTTGCCAAGAGGTGTCCTCGTGGCAAGAAAACTTTTACCCAACGGACTGCCCGTCACGCTGTCGCCTGACACGATGATTTGCGAACACAGCGGCGCAGACACAAACATAAGCAACAAAACTAAAACGACTTTATCTGCACTCTCGCGTATATTTCTACAAGAGAACGCATATTGTGACATTGAAAACATAAACACCTAATTTTTAAATTTATAAATGCTCTTACATCTATGCCTCTGTCCAAAAGGGCAGATTTACATATTCAAAATCCCATGACATTGTTTTTAACTTGTTATACAACAACATAACTACTCCTCACATTTCCATAGTTTAGAACTTGCATATCCTACCGTCACTCCTGCCTTTAAAGACTCTTTGTCGCGTTCCGAAAGTCCGGAATTTGAGATCAGATCAATTACATCCTTACAATACTGTTCCCATTCTTCATCTGTCTCAACAAGTTCCATCCCCTCAAAATACAAAGATATGACATTTAAAATCTCTTCAAGTTCCGGATATTTTACTTCTGCCACATTAATAAGTTCCTTGTAATTCTCACATTTTACTGATTCCTCACCTATAAAAGAACAGAATTGTATTGTCTCGTCACTAATAGAGACATCACTATAACAACTTACCGGAATTGTACTGATAATCTCTTCATTCAACTTCAAGACACACGCCTCGTCAGAAACACTTTTCCAATAATTAACACTATTATTTTTTTCAAGCGTGTTATATATGATAAGATTATGATAAAATCCCAAACTGTCATTTGCCGTCGCCAATAATGGATTTTGTACCAATACAAGATTATTCAAAGCGTCTTCTCTAGGTTGTACACATGAAGTAGCAAGAGTATCCCCCAACATCGCTACTCTCCTTGGAGCATTCCCAATAATTTCATTCAAAACATAAACACCTGTTATAAAACCTTGTTTTTTAGCAGAACTGAACGAAGAGCCTTGAGCCGACTGCCATATATTATCGCCTGTAAAAACACCTTTTACCGCTCCAACTACATCTGCTACAAAGACATTAAGCACGCTCTTAAAAAGTCTACCAAGAAAACCTCTGGTCTCTTGCTGGGACAATTCCAAATTCAGCACAAGAATATCATTATTCAATCTGGCATAACTTTCCTCAACACAAACTTCACTATCATCTGCATTTTCCTCATAAATATCAACAGATGCAGTACTGCAAGAAATCAGTGCCATAATCGTCATGACACTTGAAAATACGAATAACTTTTTTTTCATAATATAAATTATTTAAGGGTTTATAATATTCCGTTTAAACAACAAGACACATAAATTCACACATATATTTTAAAATGCGTCCATGGTATACCAATAATTTTATGAAATCCGATTGCTAATATACAAAAAATTACTAAATGCTACAAA
Organism: Prevotella sp. CAG:255; assembly: GCF_000431195.1. Classification (NCBI taxonomy): domain Bacteria; kingdom Pseudomonadati; phylum Bacteroidota; class Bacteroidia; order Bacteroidales; family Prevotellaceae; genus Prevotella; species Prevotella sp. CAG:255. The sequence continues at coordinate 66,387 of NZ_HF986811.1, forward strand.
CAAAAATCAACAGAACAGACAAAAAGAAATAGATTTTAACAAATAGACAAAGACAGTACGACAATGCAAAGAATACAAACATCCAACATATAAGCAATAAGGGATATGCATCATACGGTTTAACAAAAAGACATACTTTTTGTTTGTATTACGATAATCACCCTCAAAGAAAAAATAAAATAAAGAAAAATCCGAAACAAAACCATAAAACCACATAAGTGGCTGCCTAACGACCAAATACCAACATAGGCTCATCGGCTTGAAATGTCATGAAGAAATTGTTTTTCACAAGCCGTAAAGTCACTTGCCTTATCAGTGAAAATCTTCTCACTTCTCTTTATAAATAATGTTGTTAGTGCCCGAAGTTATATTGAGTGCATCAGGATTTTCCCTTACGAACGAGTCGATATGCCATATGCGCTTCACCTTCAGAATTTCGTCGACCGCAATAAGTACGCCAGTCTTCTCGACATCACCGAAGCCATAGTTGATGGCCGTACCAAACAACTTCATCGTAGGGTTCAGTCCCATGTATGCATTCACCTGCGGCGGGATGTTATATACAATCTTGCGCAGCTCCCGGTTAAGTATACTGCAGTCGTCCTTGAATGATTTCTCTCAGAAAAATTGCCCTGTTACTTCTCGTCAGTCTCTATTTTCAGCGGTTTCATCAGAATAATGAGGCCGTCAGGGGCATTGAAATGCTTTTTGAGAAAATAAAGAATCACGTCGCTCTCCTCGTACACATACGATGGCTACATAGTCATCTTGCAAAAAGCATGCTTTCATCTTGCAAAAGGCATGCTTTTACAAGACAAAAGGCCACGTTTTGCAAGCCAAAAGACGGTCTTTTGCAACACACTGAATATCAAGTTGTTACATAGCATAATAAAGACAGAGAAAAAGCTGCACTACATACGGCAGACAGCCGACGAAAAATTAGACAAATGTTAAGTTAATATAAATATCTGTATGCGTTGCCTCTCCATGTAGCCAAGCGGCTAAAGACTTATCTGCGCGCTCAATATTATCTCGCGAGGGCGCAGGTTGTAGTATGTGGTCGACGACGACGCACTGCCGTAATACGTAACGGCATAGTTGCGCCTGTTAAAGATGTTGCGCAGCTCGGCTTGCAGCCTTACCTTCTTCAGGCGCCACACAACGCCTGCATCGGCAAGCAGTGTGTTGACGGTCTGTGCCGACTGCAGTTCGTTGCGGTAGTGAACGGCCGATAAGGTTATGTCTACGCTGCCTATAGTCTGCGTGTAAGAAAAGTTCTGGCGCCAGCAGAACAGCATATTTTGTGCGGTTTCATCGGTATTCATTCCGTTCACGGTGAATTGTCCCGCGTAATAAAATGTGCCGAAAGACGGCGAGAAAGTTACTTCGGGCGACATGGTAAAGGTGTGTGCCCTGTAGCCTGTAACGGCCGACATAGACAACTGTCCGCCCTCCGAATAGACATACTGCAGGGCAAGGCGCGTCTTTAGGTGCAGACTGAAAAAGCCCTTTGACACCTGTGCTTTTAAGAAGGCAGACTGCCGGCTGTTGTCTCTTTCGGCAACATAATATCTGTATCGGCCGTCGGCTATGGTCATGTCGGTCATCAGGTTGCTGCGTGTATGGCTATAACTAGCCGTAAACGACCAGAAGAGTTCTTTCACGGGGCGCTTGTAGTCGTAAGTTATGTATGCGTTCAAGGTGCGGTCTACAGGCACAATGCCGCACGTTGCGTAAGTTGTGCGGTAGTCGAAGGCGTATTCATCGAGCACAAAATTGTTCCATTCTCCCGGTTTCATCGCATATCCTCCCCATGCTGTCAGTTCGCTGCGCATGCCGGTCTTGAGGCTGAGATAGAGCGACGGCGACACATAAAGCTGGTTTCTGTTCTGCGCCGTAAGCCGTTGCCATCTTACGGGCATGCTTAAATTGAATCTCAGTCTGCCGCGTCGGTATTCGACTCCGGGCATTGCGTAAACTTCCACTGAGGTGTTTCGTCCGCGCAGGTTGAGATGTTCCATGGCAAAACCCACCTTATATTTCTGCGTGAAATATCTGCCGGGCAAAACCGTTTCAGCGCTGTTGTCGGTATGCCAAAGCAGATTTTTCAGTTCTTCCGTAGTGCCGTCAACGTTCAACGAGAACGGAGCGTAATGAAAATCGGCCGTCGAGCGCACCGTAAGAGTGTTGTCACCGAGCGTAAAAAGGCGCGAAAAATTGTTCAAAAGGCGCATTTCGGGCGTTTTCACCGTCTGCGCTATGATGCCTTGTGCTGTTCCTTCAATGTGCGAAACGCCCTCACGCCTTGTGGCTTCTGCCAGAAAATACTCGTTACCGTAGACTTTTTCGTTGTTCAGCGTACTTGTAAAATCCACGTAGACATTATCGCGTTTTATGCAAGAATAGTCGGTTTCATCGGTAGTTTCAACGATGGAACCGCCTAAATAGTATGACGATGTGTTTGAGGTTGTCTGCTCCTCGTTGCTGTGTGCGTATCCCGCCGTGATGCGCCAGTCGCTGCCCTTGGCCGTCTTTGCCGTGTGCTTCACGTTCATACTGTATGAACGGTTGAAGCGCAGGCGGTTGTCGTCAATGGGTGCGGCAAGCTCCGGCTGAGTCAACCACTGCGGAACATCTGCCCCTGAGCCATATCCCGAGGTGCCGCCAACGGCAAGCACGTCGTTGCTGCGGCTGAGGTCGCGGCCCGAACGGTCGTATTCGGCATCATAGAGGCTCTGCCGTTTCCGCCCAATCTGCAGCACATCGGCCCCGCCCATGGGCTCTGTGCCCTTCAGCGGAAATGCCACGTCTGCGGCAGGCCGTAGCGTTGCCATCCATTTGTCGCGTGCTCCGGGCTTGAGCTTTATGTTCATTGCCACGTCGTCGGTGAACACTTTGTCGCGCAGAGCCTTCACGGGCTGGTCGTGCTGTATCACCTCCGCGCGGTCAACATCTTCAGGTTTCAGCGTCTCGTTCAGTCTATCGTAGCGTCCGCCCGTCAGGTCTAAGTCTTCAACGGTAAAACGGCTGATGTCCTTTCCGTTGAAACTTATTTTGCCGTTTTTATCGACATCCACTCCGGGCAGTTTCTTCAGCACGTCTTTCAGCGAGTTGTCGCGCTTGTCGGCAAACTTCGACAGGTCGTAGCTTATGGTGTCTCTCAGTCCGGCTATGCGTCCGCTCTTCACCTGAACTTCTCTAAGTTCAAACGCTTCAGGCGTCATCTGTATGCTTACATGCTGCCCCGGACTCACCCTTACCGTGTGTTTGCGGTAACCGAGAAAGCTCACCGAAAGGCTGTCGCCGGCTTTTACGGCAATGGAGAACGCTCCCTTGTCGTCTGCATTGGTAAATGCCACCGGCTTTCCGCCACGCATCAGCGTTACCGCAGCCACGGGCAGAGGCTCTTGTGTGGCTGAATCGGCAACAACACCCGTAACCGACTGCTGTGCCGAAACATACAGACTGAACGGCAGCAACAGCAATGTAATAAACATTCTGATTATTCCTTTCATAGCAAACAGCTTTACAACGGCTGACAGCAGACGCCCTTTGGCTACCAGACTATCGCTCTATCGGATTATACGGAACGCCCTTTGGCGGAGCAACTGACTTGCCGCTACGGTCTTGCATCTTTACCGTCACCTTGCCACCGGCAGTCATATATCCTACAGGATCAGAATAATAACGGCGATAAAGGCCGTTCAAATCTTTACGGTTTACCTTCTCATAGCCTTCACCCTTATAGTATATGGGGCGCGGCTCATCGGCAGTCTTTATCCCTATAGCCTCAAACACATAATGGCGTTGGCTGTCGTAAGCGCGCAATATGAGTCCGGGCAGTCCGCAGAGTTTCCACGGCCCATGGTAGAGAGGTATGTCCTCGGCATACCATGCGCTCCACAGGCGGCCCTTATAGCTGGCTGTGGCAAGCCGGCAAGGATAGCCAATAATGGTGGCGGAGCTGTCGGGGCAAAGCTGCCACTGCGGTTTTTCCACGCTTTCAACGCAGACAAAGCGGTCGAGACCGAGCTTTTCGGTGAACGACGAGCACCCTGTTTCGGGATAATTGGCATACAACCGCCACGGTATGCGGCCGAGAACGCTGTATTGCGTGGCGCCACGGCTTAGAAGTTCGGCATTGATTGAGTCGCTTCTGAAGGCGTCGTAGCTGTAGAAAGCCGTAACCTTGCGTCCCGTTTCGAGCAGCATCGTTTCGTGAGCCGCCTTCATCGGCACTTGCAGCGTGTCCTCAACATAAGCCATGTCATAAGTTATAACGTAGCGCAGAGTGTCGCACGGCTTTCCGGGCTGAAGGTCTTCAGGCGTAAACACATTGATGTTAGTCTGTGCGCTGCCCAACATTGCGCTGACGGCGAGAAGAGATATGGATATAATTCGTCTCATGGTAACAAAAGTTTTGGTTAATGCCGCAAAATTAGCGAAGGCAGACCGATGAAAAGGCACATTTCTATTACTTGCGTATTACCGGGAATATTACTAAAATATTATCGCAGCCACGCAGTTCACCTTTATTTACTATATTTGCATACACATTGCCACGCCATGACACGGACGGCAATATGGCGCAAGGCTCGAAGGCAAATCCGTAAACAAAACATAACCGCAAGATGAACCGAAGGATAAAACATGTCTGGACTATAAGCATCGTGGCGATGACTGCAATATTCGCCATGCAGGCTTACTGGCTCTACAACCAATACGAATACAGCAGCACGGTTAAGGCCGAAGAGCTGAAGCAGGCTTGCACCAAGGCGCTTGAAGAAGAAAAGAACATAAGGATTGACAAACAAGAGGACGGCAAAGACGACAGCAGCTACGTAAGAATGCAGATTGTGCTGAAAATCGACCAGAGCACAAAGAATACAAAAGAAAAAGACAGACAGGTGAAATCTACGATAAGATACACCCTGCCCGATACAAAAAAGCAGCTGAAGGTGAGGAACATTGACATGACTGAAGGTGTGGAACTTACATCGAGATACATGGCCTCTCAGGAAAAGCGGTTCGACCGCAACATATTCGACTCGCTGCTGTATGCTGACAAAGGCATAAAAACAGACAGCTTCAGGTTTGTCAAGACAAACCGGTGCATGATAAAGCCGGCATTCAGCGTGAGCGGCGGACTAAGCAAGACGCTGCACGTGAGATATTCGACCAATCCGCTTGAAATGGAGGCCGTTGAAATGACCGTCCACGTACCGGCATCGCATATACTCATGCTGATGAGCCGGCAGCTTGCCGCAAGCATCGTATTGCTCGTCATACTGGGCTTCTGCATGATGTATCAGATCAAGACGATAATGATTCAGCGCCGCATAAACGCCATAAGGCACGAGTTTATGAAGAACATGATCTACGAGATGAAGCAGCCGCCCGCCAAGGCTGCCGACGACGCCACGGCAATAAAAATAGGCTCAACGCTGTTTTTCTACGAGCTCAACGAGCTTCGACACGGCAACGAGAAGGTGATTATCACCAGCCGGCAGGCAGAACTGCTGCGCATTCTTGCCGACAGCCCGAACAAGGTCGTGGGGCGCGAAGTGCTGCTGAAAGAAGTGTGGGGCGACGACTCCTACTCTAACTCCATGGCGCTCAACGTGCAGATAACATATCTGCGCAGGGCACTGAAGAGCGACGCCGCACTAAGCATAGAGGCAATTATAAGAAAGGGATATGTGCTGAAGACCATGCAAAACCAATAATAAGACAAAGACGTAAGCCATTATTACAAGAACGAGCCGGCACGAAAGAAAGAGCTATACGCCCAACAACCCAAAACACAAAACAGCCAACAGGCACAGCGACGCATGCAGGCTACATAAAACAAGACATAAAAAAATTCCGCCGTCAGACTGCCTAAACACGGCTAAAGTCTCACGACAGGAATTTTAATGTGTATGTATAATATCAGATTTTATTTCTCCTTATATATTATCTTGTTGGCTCCCGAAGTAATGTTCAGAGCCTCAGGATGCTCCTTTATGAACGAGTCGATATGGCGTATGCGCTTCTCCTCGAGTATCTCGTCGACGGCAATAAGTATGCCCGTCTCCTCAACATCGCCGAAACCATAGTTGATGGCCGTGCCAAACATCTTCATCGTAGGACTCAGACCCATGTATGCGTTCACCAGCGGCGGGATGTTATAGCCCATCTTGCGCACCTCGCGGTTGAGTATGCGGTAGTCATCCTTGAACGATTCCTCACAGAACAGCTGCTCCAGTTCCTTCTCGTCGGTCTCTATTTTCAGCGGTTTCATCGGTATGATGAGATTGTCAGGATCGTTGAAATGCTTCTTAAGGAAGTACAAGATCATGTCGCGTCCCTTGCGCACGTATGATGGATACATGGTCATTTTGCCGAAGAAATACTTCACGTTGGGCATCACCACGGTGAGCGCTCCCAGTCCGTCCCACAGGTTGTCGAGCGCAAAGAGGCTCTTTGCCCCCATCTTAGAGCTCTGATATTCGAGAGATACGAACGAACGTCCCAGCTCAATGGTCTGCGGCATATAGTCCTTCATGAACTTATCAGAGAAATGGAACATGTGTCCCGTAGCAAGTATGGGCTGCCCGTTTTCGTCAAGTTCAACGTCAGTTCCAAGCAGATAGCGGTATCCGCCGATAATCTCCTCAGCCTCGGGGTTCCACACGATAAGCTGCTTGTAGCAGTTGTCCATCGTGTCAAACTCGTCGATGTCCATGCTCTTGCCTGTGCCGCCGCCTGCCTCGCGGAACGCAATCTCGCGCAGACGTCCTATTTCCTTCATAACGTTGGGCGAGTTGTGAGCCGTTATAACATAAATCTCATTGTTACTCTTGTTAGTCATTCTGAGTTGACGCTCAGGCGTAAGCTCACTTTTAAGCAGTTCTTTGTCAATCGGCTGGATAATCTCTTGTTCCATCTTATAAAAAATTAAGAGGTTTATTTGTTGAAGTATCTCTGTTTTAAACCTGTTTCATTATAGTTTGTAGACCTCGTCCTGCACATACTGCGCCCACTGCGCCGGTGTTCTGGACTTGTCGAAAGTCTGCCAGGGAATAGGCTTTCCGATGGCTATGCGGAACGACTTGTGCACATTTTTATACATCTCGTCGACCAGAAACAACATCGCTATGTTGAACTTTATGCCAAGGGCCTTGCAGACGTTGGCCAAAGTGTAGAAGAAGTCAGAGTTGCGCCCGCCGAAATGTATGGGCACCACGTCGCGGTGGGTCTCCACACTCTTCGTTATGAACGTCTTCTTCCATGGCAAATCGCGTATCTCTCCGTTGATCCTGCGCGAGCAAAGGCCCGCCGGGAACATCAGCATGTGGTTGTCGCTCCTGAAGCCGGCCTCGACCATAGCCGGGAAGCTGCGGCTCTGCGAGCCTGTCTTGTTTATAGGTATGCACAGCGGAGCAAGCCCCGGAAGGTTCATCAGCAGGTCGTTTACCAAATAGCGGAAACGTCCGTCATAATGGCGGCCGATAACGGCACCCAGCGCAACACCGTCTTCTCCACCGAGAGGGTGATTGCTCACAAAGGTGTAAAGCTTTCCGTCATCCTTGCCGGGCAAGTTCTCCTTGCCAACAATCTCGAGCGTCATGTCAAGATAACGCATGCAGTCCTCAAGCCATTCTACTCCGGTGAGATGTCTGCTGTCCCAAAGATATTTGTTGACTTCGTCCTGATGTACGATATGCTTAAGCCATTTTACCAGCGGCGAGGGCACAAACTTAGCCTTGCTGCCCATTTTACCCCTAAGAATATCGCTGATGTCAATCGTTTTCTCTGTGATACTATTCATGCTTTCGATACTAACTCAATGCAAAAATAATTCAAGTTTTTCAAAAACATACTTATTTTATGGAAAAATATTGGTTTTTTCTCACTTTTGTAACAAAAAACGTATAAAAATCAAACAAAAACAAAAACAGACATGCCAAACAATGTAATATATATGACACAAAAGACCGTGCGCCCCACCCTCACAACAGGCGCACATGCCTATTAAATAATGTGGCGGAAGCAGACAAGAGCACACGCAAGCGCAACTATGCATGGCAACGCAACCCACTAAAGCGCATCAGAACAGCCACAAAGAATGGCTGCATTTTGTAAAGAAAAACTACAGAACGCATTACAGTTGACGCTCTCAGAACAGCGATGCTCTGCGCTGACACGTGATTTGGCGCAGAAAACGGCAAAAATTACGCTTTCACGATAATACACTGATACACAGAAGCTTACATCATTTAAAAGAGAAAAGGCGGAGAGTTAAAAAATATTACTCTGCCATTTACGGTGCAAAAGTGGGCCGTTTACGACTCAAAAGCAGTGCATCTACAACATAAAAACACTGCTTTTAGACACAAAAATCAGACTTTTCAGGCTATTCTAGCCGTCTAATTACAAACAAAAGTTAACGCACATATTTGCTCTATGCCATAAATTTAACATCCGTTATACATTCATTTTCTAGATTAAAAAAATATTTTGTCATAAGTTTTTACCTGCACCGACAATCTTACATCGCTAAAAATTAAACCCCAATCGATCATTAGACCGCACATAGCTTTATCAATTTTGTGTATTCATGCTTTCTGCCCGCCTTTTTGTTTCTATTGGCTGCTTTTGTTCGCTTTTTCTTGACATAGTCCGCTATGCCTGCAAAAATCCAACAAAAAGCCGCTCAACATAAAGCAAAAATACAGACCGAATCATAATAACCGACTGGGGGTAAAAGCGGAAATGAATAATTTGAGCATAATGCGTATGCCATGCTTTTCTATAAAAACATAAAGTGCGACAAGGGCTTAGGCCACGGACATCAACACAGATGCGGCCTTGCACCTGCTAATGCGCAAAGCCGCCTGAACGTTATAACCGTCCACGGTAAATCCCAACGCCTCTATCCATATCAGAAGCCAAAACCTATCGTCCCGAACACGCCGTTATAATTGTCGATGCCTACCGTGCGCGAGTTGATGTGGCGATAGCCTATACTGACATTAACGTTAATCAGCTTGCATCTTTTTATCCTGAACATAAGCCGTGCATCATAAGTTACGTTTTTCCAGTCTGTATGCCCCACAGAGGCGCCAACCTTTCCGTAAAGGTCAATATCAATATATCCTACGCGTCCAAGAGTATATCCTAAGCCGCCACCTAAATTTGTTGTGCTCAGATATGAGTTTTCCGGATTGTCGTATAGAGCGAGCATTCTTTCCGCCGTTGCAAACATATAAAACTTTTTGGTTATTTTAAATCCCAAATCAGCCCCAAACGACATAACTTGTCTTTCCTTCTGCTTGTATAATGCCGTGCCAAAGTCAAGGTTAAGCATCATTCTGTCAATAAAGCTATTATTACTGTTATCCTTTACATTTTGCATTTCAGCTTTTACATCCTGTGCCCATACTGCCGGCGCAAAAATAATTGACAGCACCAAAATAAAAATCTTTTGTTTCATAATAAAAATAATTTAAGTTTAAAATTTAGATTCGTCAACGCAAATATAATCAAAGTGCACACAGCACGTTTAAATTTTCCATTTAATCTTCATATCATGCGTTACATGTTTTTCGGGTGCTTGATATATCAGAAACTACTGATTTTCAAGACATTACACCAACTCTAAAAAATTCAGACAAAGCATAAAATGTAACGTTAGAAGCCACAGCAAAACAACAAACACAAGCAATAATAAAATGAAATAACCATATTTTATTTATCTTTGCAATGCTAGAAAAACAGAAACAGACAGATGAAGAAACTTATATTTATACTGATACTTTTGCCCCTTATGATTAGTTGCACAGACAACAACAATAAGGCAGAAAAGATATTGTCAAATGCCGATTCGCTTTTACAAGCAGGAAATACAGACAAGGCAATCCTGTTATTGGAAAGAATAAACGGAAGAAGTCTAACAGGCGCTGATGCCAGAGCCAAATATTGCCTGCTGTTAACAAAGGCATATAACACATTAGGGAAAGTACTTTCTAACGATTCGTTAATAGATTTCAGTATAAAATATTTTGAAAAGACAAAAAATCATACCGATTTAGCCCGCTCGTATTACTATAAAGGGATGTGTATGTTAGACAGAGGAGACTTTGAGAACGGCGTGATTCTATTGAAAAAAGCTGAAAGCGAAGAAAAGCTCTCGTCCGACCCAAGCCTTAGACAGTATATTTATATCAACCTCTCACACGTAAATTTAGAATCCGGAAACTATAAAACAGCATTAAGATATTCACTAAAAGCACTTGAAAATGCAGAAAAGCGCAATAACACCATATGGATGTGCGTATCTTTAGACAAAACCGCTTCATGCTATTATTTCATGAACAAAAAAGACAGTGCCGAATCGTATATGTCAAGAATAATCCCGTTGCTTGAAAAAATCAACGACAAGGAAATGTCGTCAATGTTTTTGAATAACATTGGACTAATTTGGTACGAGAAAGGACTTTACGAAAAAGCGGAACCGATGTTTAGAGAGGCATTCAATCTGCTTGATGTGCCCACCACCCGCATCAATCTGGCAAAGGTTTGCTATGCTAGAGGAAAGACAGAAGTATGTGACACACTTTTAGCCAAGGCTTTAGAAGGCGCGAACTTCGAGGAAAAGGCAGAAATCTACCAGTTTATGGCGGAAAAAGCGGAAAAAGAAAACAGCCCGGAAGAGGCCAACATATTTCA
>NZ_HF986812.1:0-3658 GCF_000431195.1 Prevotella sp. CAG:255
ATCATCTTCCCGTTGGTGAAGAAGCCCGACAACGTGGCAAAGTACGTGCGCCGCATCAAGGACAAGGCAGGGATAGAAAAGGATTTCACCTATCACAGCAGCCGCCATTCGGCGGCAACGCTGGCGATAACGGCAGGTGCGGAACTCTACTCAGTCAGCAAGATTTTGGGGCATGGCAGCATCGCGTCAACGCAGGTTTACGCAAAGGTGAAAATGGAAAAGAAAGTTGAAGCAATGAACCTGACAAACGGTGTGTTCTAACTTGAATGATAGCCCAAACAGGGGGTTGTTGAAATGACATCCCCCTATATTTGAAGTAGAAGTTGTTTAGGGGGTCGCTAAATCAACGACTCCCTATAATGTTTCATATTTATGGAGAAGAAATCATTTTTGTAAAAACACAACTCGTTGGTTGTGTTTTCTCGAATAATTGTATTACCTTTGCATCCAGACAAGATAAGGTAATCTTTCAATGAATACAACGACAGATAAAATGCCTTGTATGGCTTTGGAAGCCGTAAAGCAGGAAACTGGTGTGAAACAGGATAAAAAGGATTGGGCGGAATATTCACAGTTGATTGCCGCCGCCATGTCAAAACGGATGACGGAACTCGGCTTGACGCAACAGATGCTTGCCGAAAAGATGAACTGCACCCAGCAATACATATCCAAAGTGCTGAAAGGCAAAAAGAATATGTCGTTGGAAACCATTTGCAAGATAGAAAACGCATTGGGAATTGAGATTATCAGAAGTCTGAATGATAATAAGTAACGCATAAAAGGTAGAACAGGAATATGTCTATACAAAGTGAAGCGGCATTGGAAGCCGGACTTATCGCCACGCTCCAGCAAATGGACTATGAATATGTCCAAATTGCCGAGGAGGACAATCTTCAAGCCAATTTCAAGAGGCAGTTGGAGATACACAACCGTAAGCGGTTGGCGGAGCATGGCCGTACCGAATTTACGGATGAGGAATTTGACAAGATACTCATCTACCTTGAAGGAGGCACACGCTTTGAAAAGGCGAAGAAGCTCCGCGACCTTTATCCGCTTGACACGGCGGACGGCAAACGCATCTGGGTGGAGTTCCTTAACCGTCAACAGTGGTGTCAGAACGAATTTCAGGTTTCCAACCAAATCACGGTGGAAGGGCGTAAGAAGTGCCGCTACGATGTGACCATTCTTATAAACGGTCTGCCTTTGGTACAGATTGAATTGAAACGTCGGGGCGTAGAGTTAAGGGTGGCATACGACCAAATCCAACGCTATCATAAGACTTCTTATCACGGGTTGTTTGATTACATTCAACTGTTCGTGATTTCCAACGGTGTCAACACACGCTACTTCGCCAACAATCCAAACGGAGGCTATAAGTTCACGTTCAACTGGACGGACGCAGCCAATGTGCCGTTCAATGAATTGGATAAGTTTGCAGCCGCATTTTTGGAGAAATGTACGCTCGGCAAAATCATAGGAAAATACATCGTGCTGCATGAGGGCGACAAGTGCCTGATGGTGCTTCGTCCGTACCAGTTCTATGCCGTGGAGAAGATATTGGATAAGGTGAAGAACTCCAACGACAACGGCTATATATGGCATACAACAGGAGCCGGAAAGACCTTGACTTCATTCAAGGCGGCACAGCTTGTTTCCGAACTGGACGATGTGGATAAGGTAATGTTTGTGGTTGACCGTCACGACCTTGACACCCAAACCCAATCGGAATATGAAGCCTTTGAGCCGGGTGCGGTGGACGGCACGGACAACACGGATGAGTTGGTGAAACGGTTGCACAGCAATTCCAAGATAATCATCACTACCATTCAGAAGCTCAACGCCGCAGTTAGCAAGACGTGGTACAGCAACAAGATTGAGGCCATACGCCACTCCCGTATCGTGATGATATTCGACGAGTGCCACAGAAGCCACTTTGGGGAAAGTCACAAGCGCATCATGAAGTTCTTTGACAACGCCCAAGTGTTCGGCTTCACGGGTACGCCCATCTTCACGGAGAATGCCATTAACGGGCATACCACCAAAGAGATATTCGGCAACTGCCTGCACCAATACCTTATCAAGGATGCCATAGCCGATGAAAACGTGCTGGGCTTCCTTGTGGAGTATTATCATGGAAGCGAAGAAGTGGAAAAGGGCAATGCCAACCGCATGGAGGAGATAGCCAAATTCATCCTTAATAATTTCAATAAGTCAACCTTTGACGGTGAGTTTGATGCGCTGTTTGCCGTGCAATCCGTACCGATGCTTATCCGCTATTACAAGATATTCAAGTCGTTGAAGCCGAAAATCCGTATCGGTGCAGTATTTACATACGCTGCCAACAGCAGCCAGGACGATGAACAGACGGGAATGAATACGGGGCAGTATGTCAGCGAAAGCACAGGCGAGGCGGACGAACTGCAAGCCATCATGGATGACTACAATGAAATGTTCGGCACAGCATTCACTACCGAAAATTTCCGCGCTTACTACGATGACATCAACCTGCGCATGAAAAAGAAGCGGGCTGACTTGAAACCGCTTGACCTCTGCCTTGTCGTGGGAATGTTCCTTACGGGCTTTGACAGCAAGAAACTCAATACGCTCTATGTGGATAAGAACTTGGAGTACCACGGATTGCTGCAAGCGTTCAGCCGAACCAACCGTGTACTGAATGAGAAAAAGCGTTTCGGAAAGATTATATGCTTCCGTGATTTGAAAAGCAATGTTGATACGGCCATCAGGCTTTTCAGTAACTCAAATAATCCCGAAGAAATAGTACGTCCACCTTTTGAGGATGTGAAAAAGGAATACCAGCAGTTGGCAACGGACTTCTTGCAGAAATACCCGGAGCCAAGCAGCATAGACCTGTTGCAGAGCGAAAAGGACAAGAAAGACTTTGTGCTGGCTTTCCGCGACATCATCCGCAAACACGCGGAAATCCAAATATACGAGGATTACAGCGATGATGCGGACGACCTCGGCATGACCGAACAACAGTTTATGGACTTCCGAAGCAAGTACCTTGACATTCACGATACGTTTGTTCCGTCGGATATGCCTTCAGCCTCTCCAAGCGGCGGCGATGAAACGCCAAGCGATGAACGGTTGGAGGATGTGGATTTCTGCCTTGAACTCCTGCACAGCGACATTATTAATGTGGCTTATATCCTCGAATTGATTGCTAACCTTAATCCATACAGCACGGACTATGCAGAGCGGCGTAAGAACATCATTGACACGATGATAAAGGATGCCGAAATGCGTAACAAGGCGAAACTCATTGACGGCTTCATTCAAAAGAATGTGGACGAGGATAAGGAGAACTTCATGGCGCGACGGCAAAAGGCGGACGGTACAAGCGAACTGGAGGAACGCTTGAACCGCTATATCTCCACAGAACGTGAAAAAGCCGTGAACTCTTTGGCACAGGACGAGGGGCTTTCTTCGGATGTGCTCGACCATTACTTGAAAGAGTATGACTACCTGCAAAAAGAGCAGCCGGAAATCATACAAAAGGCGCTCAAAGAGAAGCACCTCGGACTGATTAAGACCCGAAAGGCTTTGACAAGGATAATGGATAGATTGCGTAGCATAATAAGAACTTTTAGTTGGGATTGAATATGATTAAATTATTAAACAGTCTGTACCTAACAGA
>NZ_HF986813.1:0-767 GCF_000431195.1 Prevotella sp. CAG:255
CTGCTCTTCGCTCATAACTTCACTTCTTTGTCTTAGTCAAGCGCCAGCATGCACTTCTCGCCATAAATTCATCCTGCCGTATATGTGCCCTAACGTATGACACACACCAAGGATGACCATTATGCAAATATAATGATTATAAAACAAACACGACCACAAATCTGTCATAAATAATATTTACGCCTACGCATCAGCATACGGCTGCAAGCAACAAGAAGCTGCACCCAAAGCAAAGGAGCTAAAGGCACGGCAAAAGGAAAACTATTTACATTATCCGTGTACAGAGTTTTCTGTGAAATAGAAAATTGCAGTATAATTTATGTTAAGAAAGAATGAATAGACCGCAGAATAATTAACTTTGGTTTACATTTACCACATCTCAATCATCTAAAATCATCGTTTTCGTGGCACAAAACAGCACTTTTCCGCCTTAAAACCCACCACTTTCAAGAGACAAACCTATGGTTAACCGACCATAAGTGGCCGAGTTATGTTTTTTAACATTTGCACATTCATCCACAAAAGCACGTATTTCACAATATATCAGTAACTTAACAAAAACATTCATTTTTGAGCATTTTTCGCATGAAAAGCCGGAAATGAGATGAGGACGGCAAGTCTGAGAGCGTCAAAACAAAAAAGTTTTCTGTCGCAACCGTGCCGTCATGATAAAATTTCCGAACACTAATCTGTTGGATTAATGAGATGCGGCAGTTGTCATAAAATAAAATTTTCACCTAAAAAATATACTATAATAATATTTTTAT
>NZ_HF986814.1:0-19745 GCF_000431195.1 Prevotella sp. CAG:255
TTTTTCTTTCTTTCCCCACTATTTATCGGGTGAGCCAAAATGTATACATTAGATGTTTTGTTGAACTTTCCATATACCCTCGATATAAATATGTTTTGTCACCTCAAGTTTTATGTAAGCACTTAGGTCGTTTCATGCATGTTCAACAATGACTTCAACAGTTCTCATATCAAACACCTAAAACAATATTAACATCAACATTCAGTTTCCGGCTAATTTCACGGGCTACCTTCAATGTGGGCTTGCATTTACCGGAAATATAATCATTCAAAAGGGGAGTGGTAACACCTATCAATTTAGCCAATGTTTTTGGGGTAAGCCCCATTTCATGCATATGGAATTTGAGAACATCAGCAAGTGAGGGTGCTCTCAATGCAAAATGTTTTTCCGAATACTCTGCAACAAGATTAGAAAGTAGTTCCAATTCTATACTGTTCGGGTCATCGAGAGGTGTTTTGTCTGTTATCAGTGGAAGTAACTCTTCAACTCTTTGTACAGCCCTGTCATATTGATCTTTTGTTTCTATCTTTGTCATATCTTTAAATTTTAGAGCAATCAACTATTTTATCATATTCTGCATGAGTGCCAATAAAGTGATTATAAACAGATTTTTAGTAAATATTATTGCTACAATCGGTCTGAAATTATTACCTTTAATATTGAAAACATAATGTTGTTTGTATACATAATCAATACTATTGCATGATCTTTTTTACATATGCAAAGCAAGTCTACTCGCTTCCCTTGTGACTGTTGTAGTACATTCTTTTAAAGCAACCTTTTTTATTAGGATACGTTTCTGTGTATTATTTTATAGCATATTATTTAAATATTTTCACTTAACTCACAATATTACCATATTGCAAAGGTAATAACAAAATTCTATTTTTTCAATATTTTATTCTAAATAATCGGATATGAATGACAATACCAAGAAAGATATTTTTTGTAAAATAAATGTTTTTGATTTTTATAAGTTAGTTATATTATTTCACGTGATATACCTATAATATAATTGTCTGTTTCCGTCTTTGTAGCTATTATTTTTTGAGATAGAATTTAAATTAAGTTATTACGTAAAGATTAATAGACCTATGAGGCATATAAAATAAAAGCGGACCTGATTTATGTCAGGTCCGCTTCAGATAGAATTTAATTGTCAATCAGATTTCACGTTATAATTAAAAATCAAGTTTAGGCTTTATTCAGCAATAGACGTTAATTTTATTAGGGCTACAGTGCAGCTGTCTGCCTTTGTTATTTTGTGGCTTCCTTGCTCTATTGTGGTCGTCAGGCTCTTAGAAGAGCTGTCGCCTTCAATTTTAACATCGTCAACTTTTATGTTGTATTTAGTGCTGCTCGAGCCAAAGTATATTGTCAGAGTCATCTTTTCAGTTGTAGAGAATGATATCTCTGTGCCTGACTCCATCTTAAGGCTGTTTGTATATGTAACACCATCTATTATAGTATCTTCTTTTCTGTAATTTTCTTTTGTTCCGGTCATTGTAATGGCGCTGTTAGACGGAGTGCCGTTTGTAAAGTCACAGATTATTTCACCCTCAACAGGTGTTTCTGTGTCACCCGGTTCTCCACCTGTTTCACCTCCGCCAGTTTCACCGCTAGAAGCATTTTCGTCTCCAAAGATGCCGATAAGTGATGACTTGTAGTTTGTAACAGCTTCTTTCAGTTCTTTATTGACGTTATAGTCTGTGTCGTCGATGCTGTTATTGAAGGTCCACTTGAAATCTCCGTGATTCATTCTTCCTGCACCATACCAGCCTGTGACCTCTGACGGTACATTTGCTGCTTCTACCGGTTCATAGTCATACATCAATGATGCATCGGTATCGAAGTTGTTATAAGAAGTTGCGCCCTGCAAGGTCTTTATGTCCTGCGGTACTTGCTCGTCTCTTGTTTTGGCTTCATATGCATCAAATTGTACATTGTCTTCCTGGTATGTCACATATTTATAATATTGTGTCTTTTCTGTTATGATGTTGCCGAATGACTTTATCATACCACCATCTTCGCCAGAGAATGTGCCTTTAGGGTCAGATGAAATGTCTGATCCTTGTTTGGATATGAGCATCGGACATTTTGTTGCTCTGAAATAGTTGCTTTCTACAAATACATTTGAGCCGGATGTTGCACCTACGCCATATTTGGAAATACCGTCGAAGTAGTTGTTCCATACATGTACAGACATCGTGCGGATACGCGGCATACGTGAGTCGCAGTGGTCAAACCAGTTGTTGTTGTAGCTTATATAGTTTGGTCCGCTCTCGCTTGTCATTCCGCATAATGACGATTTTCCGCTGTCGAAGAAATGGTTGCTTGATACGGTTATATACTGAGAATCGCCTTTGATGTCGATAGTGCCGTCGCCTTTAGCCTGATCTGAATCTCCTCCGGCCTGACCATAGAATAAGTCCAGATTGTGTATCCAGCAGTATTTGTTGTCCGTATCCAACGAAACACCATCATCCATGAAGTTTAATATGCCGAAGTTGCGCAGCTCTACGTTTACGGCATTGCGCAGAAGAAATCCGAAGCCGTTTATTGTTGCGTCTTCACCGATGCCTTCTATTGTTATATTCATTTCAACAGAATTGTTCTTGCCTTTTATTTGGAGTCCTTCGTTGCTCAACAATGCATCCATGTCAGTGTCTTTGATCATGCCGATGATTCTTACGCACAGCGGACGTGTCTCTTTTCCTTTTTGGTATGCGTTGAGTATTGCCTGCAGTCCCGTATAAGTCTGTTCCTTATCACCAATAACAGGACATGTTACAGTCTTTGCTGTATTTGCCGTAACGTATATTACGCGTGCGTTGGCTTTTAGCGTACCGTCTGCATTATATGCTCCCGGCGTATTGCCATTGAGGAAACAGAAACCTTCACGTTTATAGTTTATTACCTTTATTCCGGTAACTTCATTAGCTGCAGCATCTTGTTCTTTTTCTTCAATTACCGGAACAATCTTAAATGAATAATTGTCTGCAGCAATTAAGCCTGTTGCATCTGCCCGTCCGTATGTTCCATAGTTGCGTACCAGCTGGTCGTCCAGTTTTGTATATTCTTCGTATTGTCCACCTTTTACGTACACTATGTAAGACGAAGCATCTGCAAACGGCTCCCATTTTACGAAGGCTGATTCGTGCCATCCTTTTGACTCAAGAATCTTTACCTTTCCTTCCGGATTGTCAATGTCGCCTTCGCTGCCGCTGTCTTCTGCTTTTGCAAAGCTGATATTTTTTACAGTCTTTGTGTATGCGTCTGTCCATGTCCCGTTTACAGGGCTGACGTTTACTATGCCGTTGGCTCTGTCTATACTGACTTTTACTTCATCTGTATTATAATATTTAATGTCGTTGCTGGTCAGTGTCAGTCGCATTTGATTATTTTGGCTGTTGAGGCTTACAGAGTGGTCTGTTGTCGGTTCAGGTGTTGTTCCTTCGCCTTCTTTTTCAACAGATATCATATATATGTAAAGTCCTCCTGTGTTTGTCAGCGTTATGCTTCCGTCTTCGGTAACAGTGCCTATGTTTACCTGATCGTCAAGACTTGTGCTGTTAAAAAATCCTGACTCAGGAGTAATGTTTGTCACATTGAGTCCTCTTTTTTCTGTTTTTGAACTTGTCTTGCATTTAACAGTTATCTTAGAGCCTTTTTCAAGGTTGTCTATCGTTATTGTTGACACTTTATTCAATGTAAGGCATTGTTTCTTTATATCCACTCGAATGGCATCTGATGTTTCAGCCGTGAATATGATATTCTGTGTAAATATCAGTTCTGTGCCGTTAGCTTTTAATGTTTCAGAGTTTAATGCCTTATTGTTCGAATATCTGTCATTTGTGGCATCATATGTCCAGTTTTCAGTATCGGCAGACAGATTTGTCCTGTCTGTACTGCTTACACCTTCCTCTTGAAAGTCCCATGTCTGAGCAACTGCATCAGTAGTAAAAAATGGCATAAGGCATATGAGGAATGCCGTAATTATTGTTGAGTATATGTTTTTCATGATAAAATTATTTTATGACTGTCTTTTTTCCATTAATAATATACACGCCTTTGTTAAGGGCATTGGCATCTTTGCCCATGTATTGTCCGTTAAGGTTGTAGACTTTTGACTTTCCGGAATTGTCCATAGATGTAATATTTGTTATTCCGGTTGTGTTTTCATAGCTTAAGGAGATGCTGACCTTCGACATGTCTTCTGTCAGTGAAGTGTTGTCGTCAAATTGAAGTGTTACGTTGTTCCCATTGAAAGTCAGATTGCTTACGAATTTGTCGATTTCAGTTCCGTTTATTATAACGGTTTGTTCTGTTTCTGCATACATTGTTCCTCCTGACAATAATGCCATCAGGAACATACATAAAAATGTTTTCCTTTTCATTATTTAAGTTTTTAAATAGTTTGTAGATTATTCCTCGACAAATATAAATATTAAATCCTTTAAATATAGACTATATAACTTAAAAATATGATTTTTTATTATTAATTTACGTATTTTATGCATACTCATTTTCTTTAGGTCTTTATGCCCAAATCAGGCATCAGGCTTGTGTATTAATTCTGTTAGTAAATAGATTCTTTTATCCGTCATTTGTTATCCTATGTCGTCTTGTCATCTGTTTCTCTTAAATATAGTCAGCTATGCCAGCTAAAATGCAGGTGATAATATTATAATGAAAAAGTCAATGATTTACGCATAAAAAAGCAGTGACTTTTGATGCAAAAGTGGCCGAGTTACGAGGCGTAACTCAGCCACTAACAGTTTGAAAGATAATTGCTGCTGTTTGCTTAATGTAATTGCTGATAGGGTGCGGCAGATGTTTAATGTGAAATAAAATGGGGCAGATTTGTTACGGATTTTATGGGCTTTATATTTTCTGGGGCAGAAAGCTATCCGAGTGCATGTAAAGAAGACAATATCGTACTTAAAAACATCTAGTTAGAACGCTGTGTGTGGATTAATCTTGTATACGAGTTTTATTAAGGATTGTATGTTGATAATGCAAAATGAAGTCCGGCAGTGTTTTATCAACTCCAATAAAAACACTGCCGGATTATGATTATTCTTAAATTCTTTTTAAGCTGGTATCTTTCAGAACTTTGATTTATTCCTGTTATGGTAAATAACTTTTCTATCTTAGGTCTATTATTTCAGCGTTAGGAAAATCTTTTGAATTGAAACGGAATGTGGCGTCACTGATATTTTTTGCTTTAAAGTTTGAAACTTTTATTGTCGTCCATCCGTTGCTCTGACGCATCTTTATTGTTTGCGGATAATAATTCTTGTTTATCGTTATATACATTTCTTTTATTGTCCGTTTTTGATTTTGTGCGTAAAGATGTATTTGCCATCCGCCTGCAACGTTTTTCATGCCGAGATTGAATCCGTTTTTATAGATATTGATGAATTTATATGGATTCATTGATTGCTGCTGTGCTTCAGTAGGCGTGCTTATATTTACCTCCTGATTCTTTTTCATGTATGTCCATTGTGTCTTTCCGTCATACCATACAATGGCCTGAGAAGTACGTGCATTAAATTTGTTTCCCTTTATCGCAATAGTGCCGGACGTATTTCCGTATTTTCCGCTTATAGTGAAGTTGGCACTTGCTCCGCTTTTGCGTCCTACTACGGCTGCAGTCTTGTCGAGTATCTTTCGTGCTTGCGCTGCATTTTGTGCATGCATGCCAACTGCCAATGTAAACAAAAGTATTAGCAAACAAAACTTTTTCATAATTGTGCTTCCTGTTTGAATTGTTATTCTAAATTAATGTTCAAATACTATTTTCGTAATGCAGACAGAAGATTTTCAAGACTGTTCTCGTCCTGTATCAATACTTCACGTGGTTTGCTGCCTTGTGCCGCACCAACGATTCCGGCCTTTTCCATCTGGTCCATCAGTCTGCCCGCACGGTTATATCCGATTGAGAAACGGCGCTGAATCATGCTTGTTGAACCTTGCTGGCTTAACACTATTGTACGTGCTGCTTCTTCAAACAGAGGGTCAAGACTGTGCATCTCAAGCGATCCGCCTTTGCCTGAGTCTGAACCTTCGTCTGTGGTCGGCTCTGGCAGTTCCATCGGCTCTATCGGACCTGGCTGCTGTTTGATATATTCATTTATTCTTTCTATTTCAGGTGTATCTACAAATGCGCACTGCACTCTGACAGGCTCGTTTCCGTTGAGGAACAACAAGTCGCCTCGTCCAATGAGCTGATTGGCTCCAGGACGGTCAAGTATTGTACGCGAGTCAATCATCGAACTTACTCTGAAAGCCATTCTGCCAGGGAAGTTAGCCTTGATGTTTCCTGTGATGATAGATGTTGTCGGGCGTTGTGTTGCAATCACCATGTGTATGCCGACCGCACGTGCAAGCTGTGCAATACGTGCAATAGGCATTTCTATTTCTTTGCCGGCAGTCATGATTAGGTCTCCGAACTCGTCGATAATAACAACGATATATGGCATGTATTCATGACCGTCTGTAAGTCGCAGCTGGTGGTTGACATACTTTTTGTTATATTCTTTAATGTTCTTTGCACCGGCTAGTTTAAGCATGTCATATCTGTAGTCCATGAGCTTGCACAGGCTGTTCAGCGTGCGTATAACCTTGGTGACGTCAGTTATTATTGCATCTTCATTGTCATCAGGAATTTTTGCCATGAAATGGTCTGCAATAGGCATGTACATGCTGAACTCAACCTTTTTAGGGTCTATCAGCACAAATTTCAATTCGTTCGGATGTTTCTTATATAGCAATGAAGTAATTATGGCATTTAGTCCAACTGATTTACCCTGTCCGGTAGCACCGGCAACCAGCAAGTGGGGCAGTTTTGTAAGGTCTGCCATAAATACCTCGTTAGTTATGGTCTTTCCTATGGCAATAGGCAAGTCCATGGTTGTCTCTTGAAAGCGTTTTGAATTTAATATGCTTTCCATAGAGACAATGTTCTTCTGTGCGTTAGGCACCTCTATTCCGACCGTGCCTTTGCCTGGTATAGGCGCTATGATACGTATGCCGAGCGCGGCAAGGCTCAAGGCGATGTCGTCTTCAAGGTTTCTTATCTTTGATATCTTTACGCCTTCGGCAGGGGTTATCTCATACAATGTGATTGTAGGACCAACCGTAGCCGTGATGGTCTTTATCTGTACTCCGAAATTGTTCAGCACCTCAACAATACGGTTTTTATTAGCCGTCTGTTCCTTCATGTCGATGTACGGCTTGCCGTCATTCTCGTATTTCTTCAGCAAATCGAGCGTCGGATATTTATACTTCGTCCAAGGCTCTTTCGGATTGATGGGCGTATTGATATTGCTGCTGCCAGATACGTCTTTCGAGTCTGCCAGGTTCTCTTTCTCGGGTATAATTATCTTGAGGTCGTTAGTGCTTGGAGCTTGTTTTATTTCTTTAGCTGTCTCAACCTTGGTTTCTTCTGCTTGCTCTTCTTGTTTTATTACAGCTTCTCCGTTGTCACCAAATTCAACCCTTTGTGTCTGCGGATCGTCAAATACAGTAGGGTCTTCAAGGGTTTCAATAGGTTTAGACTTATTGGCTTTTCCCTGATTGTTGGTGATGTCGAATTTCACTTTGTTTGATATGCTGTTCACGGGATTCAGAATTTTTCGTACAACCGTGATGGTTTCTTTACTTAGGTAAGTAAGGAATATGATAGCCGTTAAAAGGAGGATGGCTGTCAGTCCAGGCGCTCCTACAAGATTCTCTATCCATTGATTGCAGAACTGGCCGTGGTCGCCTCCGGGATTAAACACCTGGCTTCCCATGATAGGTGTCAATATTTCTGCAAATGTTATAGAAAGCCAAAGCATAGATATGCCAAGGCAAAAGAAACATTTAATCAGGTTGAAGTTATATGCCCGTACAAGTTTCAGTCCTGCCATGCCCATGAATACCGGAACAATAAAGGCAGAAAGGCCAAAGCATCTTGAAATAAAGAAATATGAAACGAAAGCTCCGAACGGGCCGCAGCTGTTCTGAAATGCTCTGTTTGAATTAAATATCTCTCCTGGCCTTAAATCTAATACCAAGCTTTGGTCGTTTTGGCCAGTAGAAAAGAATGATATAAATGCTATGATTATGTAAATGGATAAAAATATCAGAATGATTCCTACCGTAAAATTAATAAAGTCATTTTGAAAAATATTTTTAAATCCTACTACCTCACTTAATGATTTGTTCGTGTTCGTATTTTTTTTCTTAGCCATCAGTGTATTTAGAATATTTTATTTGCAAAAGTAATTGAAAATTGCCAAATCAAGCTATAAAATCACCTTTTTTTTATATTTTTGCAAACTGTAATTTTTGCAAATGAGAAAAATCATATACAATAAGTTTGATAAGCATGACATAACAGCTTTGCCGAAAGTGCTGTTCTCCGGACGTATCATTGTTATAAATACTGCTGCGGAGGCAGAGAAGGCTGTTGACTATCTGATGTCTCAAAAAATATTGGGGATAGATACGGAGACAAGGCCTTCGTTTAAAAAGGGGCAGACGCATAATGTAGCATTGCTTCAGGTGTCAACTCATGACACGTGTTTTCTTTTCAGATTGAATCTTACAGGTATAACTCCGGCTATAATCCGTCTGCTTGAAGATCCTTCAATTCCGAAGATTGGCTTGTCGTTGCGCGACGATATAAATTCATTGCATAAGCGTGCCGATTTTCATCCGGGGAATTTCATTGATTTGCAGAAGCATGTCTGCGAACTTGGAGTGGAGGATTTGAGCTTGCAAAAGCTATATGCTAATTTCTTCCATCAGAAAATCAGTAAGTCGGTAAGGCTTAGTAACTGGGAGTCGGATGTGCTTAGCGACAGACAGAAACTATATGCCGCCACCGATGCGTGGGCATGTATAAATATATATGAAGAGTTGTGCCGGCTGGAAAAGACCGGAGATTATGAGTTGGTAAAAATAGAAGAAAATAAGGAGACAGATGTATAAGAACATATATTTAAAGAAAGGTAAGGAAGACAGTCTTAAGCGTTTTCATCCTTGGGTGTTTTCTGGTGCGATAGCGCATATGGACGATGGAATAGAGGAGGGTGACATTGTAAGAGTCATCACTCAGTCGGGCGCTTTCATTGCTTTGGGGCATTATCAGATTGGAAGCATCGCTGTGCGTGTGCTTTCATTTCAGGATATAGCTATTGATGATGACTTCTGGAAACAGCGCCTGGCGGCTGCGTTGCTCATGCGTCAGTGTGCCGGTATTGCAGACAATCCTGAAAACAATACGTTCAGGCTTGTACATGGTGAAGGCGACAATCTTCCGGGATTGGTTATTGACTGCTATGGCAAGACTGCAGTCATGCAGGCTCATAGTGTTGGTATGCATGTGTGCCGTAATGTCATAGCCCGCCAGCTGGTTGAGGTTATGGGCAACCGCATAGAGAATGTCTTTTATAAGAGTGAGACAACATTGCCGTTTAAGGCTGACCTCGGACAGGAAAACGGGTTTATATATGGGGGTAGTGATGACAATGTTGCTGTTGAAAATGGCCTTAAGTTTCATGTTGACTGGCTAAAAGGTCAGAAGACAGGATTCTTTGTTGACCAGCGTGAAAACAGAAGATTGCTTGAGCATTACGCAAAAGGCAAAACTGTCTTGAATATGTTCTGTTATACAGGCGGTTTCTCTTTCTATGCCATGCGAGGCAATGCTAAGGCCGTTCATTCAGTAGACAGCAGTGCCAAGGCGATAGAACTGACTAATGCCAATGTGGAACTGAACTTTCCCGGCGACAAGCGTCATCAGGCTTTTTGTGAGGATGCATTCAAGTTTCTTGATGCCGCAAAAGACAAATATGACCTGATAATACTCGATCCTCCTGCTTTTGCCAAGCATAGGGCTGCATTGCATAATGCGCTTAAAGGATATACAAGACTTAATGTGAAGGCATTTGAGAAGATAAAGAGTGGTGGTATCCTGTTTACGTTCAGCTGTAGTCAGGTCGTGACAAAGGATAATTTCAGAAATGCCGTGTTTACGGCGGCTGCATTGGCAGGTCGTAATGTCAGGATCTTGCACCAGTTGCATCAGCCGGCCGACCATCCAATAAACATATATCATCCTGAAGGCGAATATCTAAAGGGACTGGTTCTTTATGTTGAGTAATGGTTTCCTAAAAAGAATATCAGATTTTATTAAAGACCGTCAGTTACTTAGTAAGGACGGAAAATATATAGTTGCGCTGTCGGGAGGTGCCGACAGCGTTACTTTGGCTTTGGCTCTTTGTGGATTGGGCTACAAGGTTGAGGCTGCTCATTGCAATTTTCATCTGCGTGGTGAAGAATCAGACCGTGATGAAAATTTCTGTGTCGAGTTTTGCCGGCAGAATGGCATAGAGCTTCATAGAGCTCATTTTGATACAGTGTCTTATTCAAAGTTGCGTAAAGTAAGCATAGAGATGGCTGCCCGAGATCTCAGGTATTCTTACTTTTCACAGCTTAAGCGTGACATCTGCGCCGATGCTATATGTGTTGCGCATCATCAGGATGATTCTGTTGAGACCGTATTGATGAATCTTATCCGTGGTACAGGTATAGACGGACTTACTGGTATCTCTCCGAAAAACGGTGACATAGTGCGTCCGCTATTGTGCGTTTCAAGAGCTGATATCGAAAACGAGCTTTGTGCCGCAGGGCAGGATTATGTAACTGACAGTACGAATCTGGTTGATGATGTTGTCAGAAATAAAATCCGTCTGGACATTCTTCCGCTTATGAGGCAGATAAATCCTTCTGTTGGAAACAGCATTGCCAAGACAGCCATGCGTATGGAAGAGGTCGCTCGAGTTTTTGGTTCTGCTATCAGTGAGGCTGCCGGGCGTGCAGTTACATATAATAATAAAGGTGAGGCAAAAATATCACTGGATATACTTTCTTCAGGACCGTCTCCTGAGAATGTGCTGTTTCATATTTTAAAGAACTATTCTTTTGCCCCGTTGCAGATAGAACAGATTTATTCTTCATTGAACTCTGGGCCTGGCACAGAATTTCGTTCATCTACCCACGCTCTGCTTATCGACCGTAAATATATTTTCATTGAACCATTGTCTGACGAAGGACAAAGGAGGTTTGTTATACCTGAGACAGGAACTTATGTATATGATGAGTCTTCTAAGTTTCGGGTAGAGATTATAGATAACGGGTCGGATGTAGAAATTGTACGAGACAGAAATTGCTTTTTTGCAGATTTGTCTAAGGTTGCTTTTCCGCTTATTGTGCGCAGGGCCTCTACCGGTGACAGATTCATTCCTTTCGGGATGAATGGCTCCAAGTTGGTAAGTGATTATTTGACAGATCGCAAGTTTAATTTGTTTGATAAACGCCGTCAGCTTGTTATAACTGATTCGGACGAAAAGATAATATGGCTCGTAAACCAGAGACCTGACAACAGATGCAGGGTTTCTGATACAACGAAGAAAATACTTAAGATTACATATACCGGCTGTTAAGCCGGTTTTTTTTATTTTTGATAAAGTTCTTTTCTTCATGATTTGCGTAGCGCACGTAACATCTTGATATACAGTGTTTTGTAAAAGAATATCTTTTGGCTGGCAAAAGATGCCCTTTCACCTCGTAAAAGGTCGCATTTTATAAGCCAAAAGCAGGCATAACATCAAGCATTAGTCAAATCCTAGTTTTGTATATTATCAGTTTACTGTTTTCGTGAAAGGCATTTATTGTATTCACAGATAATGTTTAAATGCAATTTTTATTAAAATAAGCCATTTATCAATCTGTTTGCTGAAAAAATATTACCTTTGCATTAATATGAACAGGCAGAATGAAAATTCTGCGATAAAATGTCTTTAGTAGGAAATATTAAAAGTTTAAGGTATGGTAAAGTATAACGTGAATTTTGACAATTATAAGAAGGACGCTGCATATCGTTCGCTTATAAGTCCAAAATTGGTCAGTGAGTTGAAAGTAAAGATTGTCAGGATTATCGTAAAAAAGAAAAAATATAAAGACAAAGAATATTCGGCCAAGCGTCTAGCTGAAGAACTTGAAACCAATACTAGGTATATATCTGCCGTGGTTAATATATGCTTCAACATGAATTATACGTCATGGGTAAATAAGTATCGCATAGAAGATGCCAAGGCTTTGCTTACTGACAAAAAGCATAAAAAGCTTAAAATGGAGGAAGTGAGTGATTTGGTTGGTTTTTCAAACAGACAGTCTTTTTATGCGGCGTTCTATAAATACACAGGTGTTACGCCGCGAAAGTATAAGTTAGATAATTCGGAAAAATAACGTAACATATTAATGCTGCAATGAGAAATACTCAATTTTCATATACCGACGAACGTTTTGCGGATATACTGATGCTCAGGTATAAACTTGACAACTTCAGCTCTTTGTCGCTGAGGCAGAAAAAGCTAGTGTATTATTTGTCTGAGGCCGCGCTTTATGGCCGTGACATAACTTTTGATCAGTTTGGCCGGTATAATCTGAAAATACGCAAGGTGTTTGAGCAGATATACCTTAATTATAAAGGTGACAGAACTGCTGATGAGTTTAAGGAACTTGTTGTGTATCTGAAGCGGGTATGGTTCTCTAGCGGCATATACCATCATTACGGATGCGATAAATTTGTTCCTGGTTTTTCTGAAGCATTTTTTATAGATGCTGTTAAATCTGTTGATGGCAGTTTGCTGCCTTTAGACGAAGGACAGACGGTGGATGGATTATGTGAAGAACTTCTGCCGATAATTTTTGATCCTGATGTCATGCCTGTAAAGGTGAATAAAAAGGACGGTTTCGATTTGGTTGAAACTTCAGCATGCAACTTCTATGATGGTGTAACACAGCGTGAAGTTGAAGAGTATTATGCTTCAAAGAAAAATCCAGACGATAAGGAGCCTTTGTCATATGGACTGAATACTACAGTGAAAAAATGTGATGGACGGGTTGTTGAAGAGGTTTGGAGAATTGGAGCAAAATATGGCGCAGCAATAGAGAAAATTGTATATTGGCTCGAAATGGCTTCAACTGTGGCTGAAAATGATAAGCAGCGCAGTGTAATTGATGCTTTGATTAAATATTACAAGTCGGGCGATTTGGCGGATTTTAATGAATATTGCATTAAATGGGTTGATGAAAAAGAATCTGCCGTTGATTTTATTAATGGGTTTATTGAGGTTTATGACGATCCGCTCGGAATGAAAGGCACTTGGGAAGGTCTTGTTGAATACCGTGATGTAGAAGGAACAAGGCGGACCAGAGTCATTAGCGATAACGCTCAATGGTTTGAAGACCATTCGCCTGTTGATTCTCGTTTTAAGAAACAGCAGGTAAAGGGTGTGTCTGCAAATGTAATATGTGCGGCAACTCTCGGCGGAGGTGAATACCCTTCAACGGCCATAGGCATAAACCTTCCTAATGCAGACTGGATTAGAGCAAGCCATGGAAGCAAGAGCGTTACGATAAGTAATATCATATCGGCTTATAATGAAGCATCACGCGGTAATGGCTTTGACGAAGAGTTTGTCATTGACGAAGAGACAATAAAACTTATAAGACAGTATGGAGATATATGTGACATCATACATACTGACCTGCATGAATGTCTCGGACATGGTAGCGGACAATTGTTGCCCGGTGTTGATCCTGACTCTCTGAAAGCATACGGCAATACTATTGAAGAGGCGCGTGCTGATTTGTTCGGATTGTATTATGCAGCAGATGAAAAGTTGGTTGAATTGGGCCTGATGCCTGATGCAGAAGCTTATAAGGCAGAGTATTATTCATATATGATGAATGGACTTCTCACTCAGCTTGCACGCATTAAAAAAGGCAATTGTATAGAGGAGGCCCATATGCGTAACCGTGCCCTGGTTGCACGTTGGTGTTATGAAAAAGGACGTGAGGGCAATGTTGTAGAGCTTGTGCGTCAAAACGGGAAAACTTATGTGCGTATAAACGATTATGAGCAACTCCGCAATCTGTTTGCAGCCTTGCTAGCTGAAATTCAACGCATAAAGAGCGAGGGTGATTATGCTGCAGCCCGGGACATAGTCGAGAATTATGCTGTGAATATTGATCCGGTTTTGCATGATGAAATATTGTGCAGATATAATAGTCTGGGCATACCTCCTTATAAAGGATTCATAAATCCGGTACTTATGCCTGTTACTGATTGTGATGGTAAAATAATGGACATAACTGTTGATTATTCTGAAACTTACGAGCATCAGATGTTGCGTTACAGCAGAGATTACTCCACATTGATTTGATAAATATGAAACAGGAAACACAAGACAAACTGAAACAAATTAAACAGCGTTTCAGATTGATGATGAACGGCATGGCTTCTCAGTCAATGCGCGAGAAAGGACTTGGGTATAGCATAAACTGGGGCATATCTCTGCCTGCCTTGAAAACACTGGCAGAAGAGTATGGCAAAGACTATGACTTGGCCATCGAACTGTGGAAAGAGAACATTCGCGAATGTAAGATTCTTGCTACATTAATTATGCCACCGGCGGATATGAAAGCTGATTTGGCCAGCCTTTGGGTGTCGCAGATTCCAAATCAGGAAGTTGCAGCTATGGTGGCCTTCAATCTGTTTCAGTATATAGACGGCGCGAAAGACCTCGCGTTCAAATGGCTTGCGTCAGCGAGTGAGCTAGAGCAGATGTGTGGTTATAACATCTTGTCACGGCTTTTTATGCGTGGAGAGGTGCTTGATTCACGAGAGATAAATGAGCTTTTTGATCAGGCCAAAACTGCTCTTGAAGGTGGAAGTGTGTCACTGCAGCATACAGTTGTAAATATGTTGTCACATTTTTGTACTATTTCCGACGAGTATAATAAAATAACAAAATCTGCCTTCAAATCATACGATTTAGATATTTTTTGATGTTTTGTACGGCTAATACGGAATTTTGTTGTATTTTTGTCGGACAATCCGGAGTATGGATAAAATGAAAAATAATTGTAGCGACGCAGTAAGGGAGATTCTGGACAACTATTTGGAACAGAACAATTATCGCAAAACCCCTGAACGATTTGCGATTCTCGATGCGGTGTATAGCTTCAATTCTTATTTTTCAATACAAGAACTTAGCGACAGGCTGATAGAACGATGCTTTCCCGTTAGCAGAGCTACGCTTTACAATACGGTAAGGCTGTTGATGAGTTTACGACTTGTTATATGTCTGAGACTGCAGGACGGTATACGCTATAAGGCGTGTTACTCGGATAATCACTGCACTCAGGTCTGTACTGTTTGCGGAAAGGTTACAGAGATAAAAATACCCGAGATTGCAGATGTAATTGACAGAACGCATTTGAGGCGCTTTCGCAAAGAAGGCTTCTCAATGCATATTTATGGTGTATGCAGCACCTGTCAGGCAATGCTTACGCGCTTGAAAAATAAAGAGAATACTGAAAAACAGGAGAATATAAATAAAAACAAATATATTAGTAAATATGGAAAAAGGCAAAGTTGATGTATTGCTAGGTTTGCAGTGGGGTGATGAAGGCAAAGGCAAGGTTGTTGATGTGCTTACGCCTCATTACGATGTGATTGCAAGATTTCAGGGCGGTCCTAACGCAGGACACACTCTCGAGTTTGAAGGCGAAAAGTATGTCCTTAGAAGTATTCCTTCTGGCATTTTCCAGGGTGGCAAGATTAACATTATTGGTAATGGTGTAGTACTTGCTCCGGATTTGTTTATGGATGAGGCTAAAGACTTGGAGAAAAGCGGTCATCCTTTGAAAGAGAGACTTTATATATCAAAAAAAGCCCATCTTATTATGCCAACTCACAGACTGTTGGATGCAGCCTATGAACAGGCTAAAGGAAAAAACAAAGTAGGAACAACAGGCAAAGGCATCGGTCCTACATATACAGATAAGGTTTCGCGCAACGGACTTCGTGTGGGTGATATATTTGATAATTTTGAAGAAAAATATAATGCTCATAAGGCACGTCATGAGCAGATTTTGAAATCGCTTAATTATACTGACTATGATATTTCTGATGTAGAAAAGAAATGGATGGAAGGTATAGAATATATCCGTCAGTTCCATATTGTAGATTCTGAACATGTAATTAATAAAATCTTAAAGTCTGGTCAGAATATATTATGTGAAGGTGCTCAGGGTACAATGCTTGATGTCGACTTCGGCAGCTATCCTTTTGTAACGTCTTCTAACACTATCTGTGCAGGAGCTTGCATCGGACTGGGAATTGGCCCTAACAGAATTGGAGAAGTGTATGGCATAATGAAGGCTTATTGTACACGTGTTGGTGCCGGACCGTTCCCGACAGAATTGTTTGATGAGACAGGAAGTCTTATAAGGCAGCTTGGTCATGAGTATGGAGCTGTTACCGGACGTGAGCGCAGATGCGGATGGATTGACCTTGTTGCGCTGCGTTATTCTATTATGGTTAATGGAGTCACTCAGTTAATCATGATGAAGAGCGACGTGCTTGATGGCTTTGATACAATAAAGGCATGTGTAGCTTATAAACGCAATGGTGAGACCTTGACAGATTTCCCCTATAATATAGAGGAAGGTATCGAGCCTGTTTATAAGGAACTTAAGGGATGGAAGGCCGACATGACAAAGATGACCAGTGAGGAAGAGTTCCCGCAGGAATTTAAGGATTATATCAAATTCCTTGAAACAGAACTTGAAACTCCTATTAAGATTATCTCAATAGGTCCGGATCGTGCCCAGACAATAGTTAGAAAATAATACGTATAATTTCGTCCCAAGGATTGAGAATTTGTGGTGTGGATAATTGATGTTTTCAATATCCAGATTCATCATTCTCAATTCTTGGGCTTTATCTTAAATAAAGACAGATATGAACAAACCATCAATACCTAAGGGTACACGTGACTTTTCCCCGTTGGAAATGTCAAAGCGCAATTATATTTTTGATACAATAAGGTCTGTTTTCGCTCTTTATGGTTTTAAGCAGATTGAAACTCCGGCCATGGAAACGTTGCAGACATTGCTTGGAAAGTATGGTGAGGAGGGCGATAAACTTCTTTTCAAGGTGCTAAATAGTGGAGATTATTTGAGCAAGATTGATCGAGAGGAACTTGTCAATGGGAATCCGTTGCATTTGGCTTCAAAATTATGTGAGAAAGGTTTGCGATATGACCTGACCGTTCCTTTTGCCCGTTTTGTCGTTATGCACAGGGATGAGTTGCAGTTGCCGTTCAAGCGTTATCAGATTCAGCCTGTATGGCGTGCAGACCGTCCTCAGAAGGGTAGGTATCGTGAATTCTATCAGTGTGATGCAGATGTTGTCGGCAGTGATTCGTTGCTCAATGAGATTGAATTGATGCAGATTATCGATACAGTGTTTACACGTTTTGGCGTGCGTGTTCAGATAAAAATCAACAATCGTAAAATATTAACTGGAATAGCTGAATATATCAACGAGGCTGATAAAATAGTGCCTATTACTGTTGCTATTGATAAACTGGAAAAAGTTGGCCTTGATAATGTAAATGCTGAACTTGCAGAAGATGGACTCAGTAAAGAGGCCATTGAAAAGCTACAGCCGGTGATATCACTCAGCGGCAGCAATGAAGAGAAATTGGATGTTATAAGCAATATCCTCAAAGATTCAGAAATAGGAACAAAGGGTGTTGAAGAGCTTCGTTATATATTCGGCGTACTTGACAAGTCTAATCTTAAGAATGAGGTACAGTTTGATTTGACTCTTGCAAGAGGTCTTAATTATTATACAGGAGCAATCTTTGAGGTTAAGGCACTTGATGTTCAAATCGGAAGTATTACAGGCGGAGGACGTTACGATAATCTTACAGGCATCTTCGGTATGCCAGGTTTGAGTGGTGTAGGAATCTCTTTTGGTGCAGACAGAATTTTCGATGTCCTTAATGCATTGGATCTTTATCCAGAAAACGCAATGAGCGGAACTCGTCTGATGTTCATTAACTTCGGGGAAAAGGAAATGGCGTATTGTTTGCCTATTGCTGCCAAAGCCCGTGAGAACGGCATTGCTACTGAGATATATCCTGATGCAGCAAAGATGAAAAAGCAGATGAACTATGCTAATAACTGCAATGTTCATTATGTGGCTATTGCAGGTGAAAATGAGATAAATGAGAATAAGATAACTTTGAAGAACATGTTGACAGGTGAGCAGCGTCTGGTTGATGCTGATGAACTTGTGTCAATCGTTAAATCTGGACAGTGATTATGGGTAGAATAAAATATTTTCTTGTCCTTCTCCTGTGTGTGTTGTCACTATCTGCATATAAGAAAAATGAAAAAATTACAATCTTTATGATAGGTGATTCCACTATGGCTAATAAGGATATTAGTGGTGGAAAGATGGAGCGAGGATGGGGAATGATGCTCAAAAATTTCTTCACTGAGGACGTAATTGTTGATAATCATGCACTTAATGGGCGTTCTTCAAAAAGTTTCATTAGTGAGGGTCATTGGCAGAAGGTCGTGGAAAAAATAAAGCCTGGAGATTATGTCTTTATTCAGTTTGGGCATAATGATGAGAAAGACGATCCTAAACGACACACTGATCCTGGAACAACTTTCGATGAAAACTTGCGCAAGTTTGTTAAGGAAACAAGGATGAGAGGCGGCATTCCTGTTTTATTTAATAGTGTAGTAAGGCGAATCTTTACAAATAGTAAAACAGCTGTTGCTGATGATGATACCCGTTCTAATTCGTCAGCTGATTTGGTTGAGGGTGATACATTGGTAGATACTCACGGTGACTATCTTTTGTCTCCTCGTAATGTTGCGCGTGAGTTGAATGTGCCTTTTGTGGATGCAAATAAGATTACACATGATTTGGAACAGGGGCTAGGGCCGGATAAATCCAAAAAACTGCATATGTGGTATCTACCTAATGAAGTTCCTTCATTGCCAAAGGGGCGTCAAGACAATACTCACTATAATGTTTATGGTGCGTATGTTGTTGCCGGATTACTTGCTGATGCCGTTTCTGATGCTGTTCCAGAACTTAAACAATATCGTTGCAAGTATGATGCTTCAGTTGCAAAAGATGGAAGTGGATTGTATTTTGATCTGCAAACGGCTGTAGATTATGTTCCTTCTGGTGTTAAGACAACTATCTTGGTAGGTGAGGGAAAGTGGAAGAAACCTGTAGCCGGTAAAGATAAGAAGATAGAATATATAATGAGGCAAGGGGCTAGTTTCATAAAATAGTTGATTATAATTATTACATTATGATCTGAACTTCAGAACCTTATTATATAAGTAATACTACGGTAAATATTTGTAACCTAGATTGTTATTGGGGTATTTGCAAATATTTACCGCTTTTTATTTTATTATCACGCAATTCTTCATGCTTATTCTTTTTTCAAAAGTTATGCTTTTGCGTTCCGTTTTGTATCCTTTTAGCGTGTAAAAGGTATGCTTTTGTCTCCTAAAAGGTGCCCTTTTGCAGATGGCTGGATGATATATATGTTTTGCACCTGGCATAAAGCCGGCTTTAAATGCCTATAACGTCCATTCTGTCAGTATTTTATGGCGTTGCTGACTGCCAGTATGGCTTGCCGCACAGCCTTGCATTTATCCTGCCGTTCATGAATATATCTGCTCCATGACAGGCCTGCCCGTAGCATCGGCTGTCGTAACCGGCATCCGGCCGGCTGTTTTCTTCCTTTGGGATTCAAACACCTTTAAATTCTGCCATCGGTCTTTGGTTTTTGCCA